>CAZBKC010000587.1:0-2271 GCA_964492345.1 uncultured Steroidobacter sp.
TGCCGGAGGTGTCGCTGGTGGCGATCCTCGACGCCGACAAGGAAGGATTCCTGCGTTCGGAGAATTCGCTCATCCAGACCATTGGCCGCGCTGCGCGTCATCTGAACGGCCGGGCAATCCTGTACGCCGACAGGATGACGGGGTCGATCCAGAGAGCCATCGACGAGACGAATCGTCGTCGCCAGAAGCAGATCGAGTTCAACAAGGCCCATGGCATCACGCCACGGGGTATCCAGAAGGCGGTCGCAGACATCATGGAAGGTGCCTACGTCGCGCCGGAATTCCGGACAGCCCTCAAGGTGGCCGAGGCGGGCAATGACTACCGCTCGCTGACGCCGGAGCAGGCGTTCAAGCGCATCAGGAAGCTGGAGCAGGAAATGCTCAGGCACGCGCGGAATCTGGAGTTCGAGGAAGCGGCGCGGCTGCGCGATGAGATCCAGAAGCTGCGCAACGTGGAGCTGGGTCTGCCGCCGAACATGAAGGCGGGGTGAAGAGGCGGCTGGCAACTGGCTGCTGGCGACTGGCCAGAAGCTGGAGAAACCAGTGTCCTGCAGGTTAGTCAAACCCTGAATTCGGGCTCTGGCCAGTCGCCAGCAGCCAGTTGCCAGCGGCCCGCCTTTCTTGCCTCTCCCCCGCCTCATCGCTATCCTTGCGCACCCATTTTCCTGCGCGCGTAGCTCAGCGGTAGAGCATCACCTTGACATGGTGGGGGTCACAGGTTCGATCCCTGTCGCGCGCACCAGATTTTGCGAGAAGCGGTTGGCGGTTGGCAGTTAGCGGTTCGGCCAGAGGCACTGCGTCGATTGCGAATGCCTCTGATCGGTCAGCCGCACCGTCCGACTGACCACTAACGACTAACCGCCAACCGCTTTCCTCATGCCTGTCATTACGCTTCCAGACGGCAGCCAACGGACCTATCCGGGGGCGACCACCGTAGCCCAGATCGCGGCCGATATCGGACCGGGGCTGGCGAAGGCCGCTGTTGCCGGGAAAGTCGACGGCACGCTCGTCGATGCCTCCGATCCGATCGAGAAAGACGCGAAGGTCCAGATCATCACGCCGAAGGACCAGGAAGGTCTGGAGATCATCCGGCATTCGTTCGCGCACCTGCTTGGGCACGCGCTCAAGCAACTCTATCCGACGGCGAAGATGGTGATCGGGCCGGTCATCGACGACGGCTTCTTCTATGACATTGCGTACGAGCGGCCTTTCACTCCGGCCGACCTCGAAGCGATCGAAGCCCGCATGCGTAAGCTGATCGTGAAGGACTACGACGTCATCAAGAAAATGACGCCGCGCGACGAAGTCATCAGAGTGTTCAGGGAACGCGGCGAGGACTACAAACTGCGCCTGGTCGAAGACATGCCCAACGAGAAGGCGATGGGCCTGTATCACCACGAAGAGTACGTCGACATGTGCCGCGGTCCGCACGTGCCGAACACCCGATTCCTGCGCGCGTTCAAGCTGACCAAGCTGGCCGGTGCCTATTGGCGCGGCGACTCGAAGAACGAGATGCTTCAGCGCATCTACGGAACCGCGTGGACCGATGAGAAGGCGCTCAAGGCGTACCTCACTCGACTCGAAGAGGCTGAAAAGCGGGATCACCGCAAAATCGGCAAGGAAATGGACCTGTTCCATTTCCAGGAAGAAGCGCCTGGCGCCGTGTTCTGGCATCCGAAGGGCTGGTCGCTGTTCCAGTCCCTGATCGCCTACATGCGCAAGTACCAGTCGGCTGCGGGCTGGCAGGAGGTCAGCGCGCCGGAAGTCGTGGACCAGAAGCTCTGGGAGCGGTCCGGACACCTCGAAACCTTCGGCGAGAACATGTTCTTCGTGAAGCTGCCGGAAGAACGCAAGTACTGCCTCAAACCGATGAACTGCCCGGGCCACGTGCAGATCTTCAACCAGGGTCTGAAAAGCTATCGGGATCTGCCGGTACGGTTCTGTGAATTCGGCAAGGTTCACCGTTACGAACCATCGGGCGCATTGCACGGGCTGATGCGCGTCCGCGCATTCACGCAGGACGATGGGCATGCCTTCTGTGCAATGGAGCAGTTGCTGGACGAAGCGGTCAGCCAGACCAGGCTGATCCTGGGGTTATATGCCGAGTTCGGCTTCGAAGACGTCCGGATCAAGTTCTCCGACCGTCCGCCGAAACGGGTCGGTTCGGACGAGGTGTGGGATCAGGCCGAGGCTGCCTTGAAGGCCGCGCTGATCCGGCTCGCCCGGGTTCAACGTGAACTCCAGGTCGAGCTGGGTCAGCGCGGCCTTCAA
>CAZBKC010000588.1:0-2267 GCA_964492345.1 uncultured Steroidobacter sp.
CGTCATCACGTCGGCGTACCCGGCCTGGACGAACTCCTCGGCGTAGCGCTCGAATCGCTGGGCATCGACCCCCAGCGTGGCCGCTGCCAGGAACACACGCGCGGTTTCATCGCCGGCGGCCGCGGGGCCTTGCTGGCGCGGTTCGGGCTGCGCACCCGTGGCCGGCACCCGGGGTCCGGGCGGCGCGCCCGGTGCGCTTGTGCGCGCCACCTGAACGGCCGGTTCTCCCAGGCCCCTGCCGACCCGAGGCTGGGACGCCGGCGCGTCGATCACGCCGCCGTCACCGCACGTTGATCCGGCATCGATGCCACTGCCCGCAGGCACACCTTCGAGCACGGTCACCGCCTCGGCCGCCCGCGCCTCGGTGGCGTCGAGTCCTTCGTCGGGCCGCAGCAGGGCCGCCACGTCCACCGGGGCCTCGAGTTCAATGAGCCACTGCGAGGTCCGCACCGCCCGACCCTCCTCGTCGATCCGCGGCACGTCGACCAGCCGCTTGGTGATGTAGAACGGCGTGTGCCTGCCGTCCAGGAAGCCGGAGATGCGGCCGCCGCGCATGAAGCCGATGGTCTGGAACTTCTGGATCGCGGCGTTCATCGCGTAGAAGCTGTTGGTCGGCAGTTCGAAGGCGCTGATCGACTTGATCCCGGGGATGAAGAAGATGAATCGCCCCGACAGGTTGCACTTGCGGTCCTGGTACTCGGCGCAGGACTCGGGATCGCAAAGGCCGCCGTTGTCGGCACGGCGCATGGTCTTGCGGCCGCCCCAGACGCGGATGGCCCGGCGCGTGCCGCTGACCACCGGCACGGGCGCGTGGCTCATGCAGTAGCGGGTCTGGCCGTCCGGGGCGTACTCCGACCAGAAGCGTCGCTCGTTGGCCGTCCACGCCACCAGTTCATGCGGCATCACCGACTGCCATGCATCGGCCGGAAAGACCACCGGGAAGCGGTACAGCCGCTTCACCCCGTCGCCCCGGTCTTCCCCGAACAGTTCGGTGATCTGCCGCGCGATCTCCGGGTTTGGGAAGTCCTCCCCACGCACCGTGAAGTAGGGGACGTTCTTTGGCGCCAGCGGGTTCTTCAGGTCCGGCGCGGCGTCGGCGATCTCCCGCTCGATGCTGTCGAAGCTCTTGCCCTGCTCGACGCCGCGTTCGTAGATGGCGCGCACGCGCTCGTTCTCGGCTGCGCGGCGCGTCAGCACCTTGATGCCGGCACGGATGCGGCCAGCCACCGGGATGCGGGGTGCCGTGCGGCCCAGCAGTGTCGGCACGGCGAGCGCACCGCCCTGCACCACTGCGACGGGACCGGCCTGGCCGTTCGTCGCCACGTTCTCCATTGCACTTGCCATTGCAGGCTCCTTGTCCAGGTTGAGGGGGATGGAGCAACCATGCTCGCCCCTGAAACGCGTTCATCAACCCCGCGATCCGCTCGCTGCACATCCGCGGGCCGGCTCGACGACAAGCTCGAAGTCGGGCAGGCCGCGCATCAGCAGGCGACCCCATCGCCTGGAGACGAGGCGGCGATCCAGGATCGTTGCCGTGCCGTGGTCCTCGTCGGTGCGGATGAGGCGTCCGAGTTGCTGCTTGAGGCGGACCGCGGTCTCCGGGACGGTGATGTCGATGAAGGGCGAACGCCCCTGTGACTCGATCCACTCCCGGCGCGCCTCTTCGAGCGGAGAGTCAGGCACGGAGAACGGCAACTTGGCGCACACCACGTGAGTGCAGTACTCGCGTGGCAGGTCGACGCCTTCGGAAAAGCTCTGCAGCCCGAACAGGACCGATCGCTCGCCGCTGTCGATTGCGGCACGATGCCGGGACAGCATCTCCATCTTCGGCATCGTGCCCTGCATCAGGGTGCAGCGCCGCAGGTCCTCCGGCAGCAGCGCATAGACCTCGCGCATCTGCTTGCCCGACGCGAACAGCACCAGCGTACCGAGCGTCTGAACGAGACCGGGCATGCGCTCGACGACCTCGTCGGTGTGCCCGCGGGCGTCGCCAGGATCTGTGCGCATTGCAGGAATGACGAGCCTGGCGTTCGATCGATAGTCGAACGGCGACTCGACGCGAAGGAACTGCACCCCGGCGTAGGCCGACAGGCCGGACTGCTGGAGGAAGAGGTCGAACGTGCCGCAGGAAGTCAGCGTCGCCGACATCAGGATCACGCCGCTGGCCCGGTTCCAGAGCAGGTGGCGCAACTTGTCGCTGCCACTGATCGGTGATGCACAGACCAGGTAGTCGCTCGACGAGGCCGTGCCGTCGTGCAGCTCGATCC
>CAZBKC010000589.1:0-2266 GCA_964492345.1 uncultured Steroidobacter sp.
CCGAGATAGGTGTTCGCCGCGGCGAGGATCACCGCCAGGATCACCGACAGAATGATGGCGCGGGCGGAGAGCTGGGGGACGGGGGTGTTCATGTTGTTAAGTGACGTAGGTGACAAGGGTCACGAAAGTGACGAAGGTTCAGAGGAGAAGGTACCAGGGCAGCGACACTCCGCACGACGGTGCACATGACGAGAGGCGTACATCCATGATCTCGCCTTCGTCACTTTCGTGACCCCCGTGACTATCGTCACTTGCACCGGTTTCCGACTTGATCTGACACCGCATGTGAAAAAAAGCGCGAGGTTACCCAGCTCGATGGTTGTTACGAAGCAATCGTTGACACCGGGACTGGCCCCGCACGAGCGTTGTAGATCAGAGCGCCATCGAGCACAAGATGGAGCTGGTGAAACGGGTGCGGTAGCTGCACCTGCGAGCAATCATCGCGTCTCGGTGCCGGGCCGCGGATTCGCGGATTTCGTGGCTAGCGTGGGAAGTAGCGTTCAACGGATTCGCGTAGTGCAGACTCGCTACGCTGCAGTAGGCGAGCGACATGGGACAACGAGGCAATACGAAGGGTCACTGCTTGATGGGCGATCCATGCTCGCGCGTGAGTCAGGTGGCGTTGCTTGCTGGGCGAACGCAGACCCTCGGCTGTGACCGAGAACTGTAGCGCTGCTTCTTCGAGTAGCTCCTGCAAGGTTTTGCGTGATCGCGGTCGCCACGCGGCACCGAGAAGTTTTCCCGCGAACTCGTCGTTACCGAGAATGCGTCGGTCATTGAGATTGCATTCGCTGAAGGGGGAGGAGGACTGGCTGCCTCCCTGGTTGACGAAGCGGGCGTATGCCGCAACGGCCTGATCGCGGTCAGGGTGAAACATCGCGAGCGTGAAGTCGGTGGTAACCCACGGCTCGGATCGCGCGCCGAGGTACGCATGGTGGCTGGACCATGGATAGTCGTCCACTTTACAACCATGTGTGCGCGAACGGGATTGAGATGCATGTAGCGCAACAGTTCCAGCAGATACTCATCGGCGTCGACGAGCACCGGGTAGTAGCGCTTCTCGAAAAGATGTCCTGTCGTACGCAGGTGACGCTGAATGATGCGGGCATACTGACCCGCAATGCGCAGCATCAGGCGGCCGAGCGGCGCATCACCCACCTGAATGAGCAGATGCACATGATTGGTCATCAGGCAGTACGCATGAAGCCGAGCCGTGAATCGTTCGATGACTTCCGCTGTGAGTTCGGTGAATAGATTTCGATCGGCAGGTGCAAAGAAGATGTTCTGGCGATGGTTACCGCGCAGCGTGACATGGTAGAACGCCCCTGGGACGTGCAGCCTGAGCGGACGTGGCATCCGTGCCTCCTGAAGCGACGTGTCTGGATGACGTCAGGATGTGCGCGCGGCGACCGCGCCGGCTCACGAATTTCTGGGCGTTTGCCAACGAAATCCGCGAATCCGCGGCCCGGCACCGTTTCAAATACTCTGTCTCGCCAAGGTTGTCTTGCCGCACTGGTGCGGCCCCGTAGACCAGCACCACAGGTCTATCTGCCAACGCCTCGGTAAGACGCGGGAGCAGGAAATGGCGATGAAGAGCCGGGTCTGGCATTGCGGCCAAATTTGACCCTGAGCCCGTCCAAATGAAAGGTTAGATCCGTCCAAAAGAAAGCCGGCACAGATTTATTCAACCGCGCTCAGCTTCGACAGGGTCTGCCGCGTGGGCGATGCAAGATGCGTTGTCCGGTGCGCTGTTCGATTTCCAGGATGAAGGATTCCGAGCCGGTGAGTTGGTTGCGGTGCACCGCTTCGCGGATGAACTTGAGTTCGTGTTCGTGGATTCCGCGCTCGACTGCGTATTCCGCCGATGCCGGCCAGTCCACTGTCGAGACGCGCAAACCTGGGCTGCAGCTCAGCTTACCCTCTGGCCCACGTCACTTGCGTGACCCTCGTGACCTTCGTCACTTCTCTTCCCATCCGCACGCCTGTCCCTTGTTCTGCTGCTCCAGCCATGCAAGCAGCGGTCCGAAGTACTCGGCGATCGCTGCGGCATCCATGTTGCGGGTGCCGGTGAGTTTCTCCAGCGTGTCCTGCCACGGCTGACTCTGGCCGAGTGCCAGCATCTCGCGGAAGCGCTTGCCTGCTTCCTCGTTGCCGTACACCGAACATTCGCTCAACGGACCCTTGAAGCCGGCCGCTTCGCACAGCGCCTTGTGGAACTGGAACTGCAGGATGAACGACAGGAAGTAACGCGTGTAGGGCGTGTTGC
>CAZBKC010000590.1:0-2265 GCA_964492345.1 uncultured Steroidobacter sp.
CGATCATGTATTCGAATTCGTGCCGGTAGTGCTTCATGAAGCTCTGCACGGGCCACGCCGATGCGTCGCCGAAGGCGCAGATGGTGTGGCCTTCGATCTTGTTCGCAACGTCGACCAGCATGTCGAGGTCGGCCTGCTTGCCCTGACCGGCCAGGATCCGCTTGACGACGCGGTTCATCCAGCCCGTGCCTTCGCGACACGGCGTGCACTGGCCGCAGGACTCCGCGTAATAGAAACGCGTGATGCGTTCCAGCGCCTTGACCATGCAGGTCGTTTCGTCCATCACGATCAACGAACCGGTGCCGAGCGCGGAGCCCGCCTTCTTGACCGAGTCGTAGTCCAGATTCGCGGTCATCATGATGTCGCCGGGCACGACCGGCACCGATACACCGCCGGGAATCACTGCCTTGAGCTTGCGACCGCCGCGCACGCCGCCGCAGATCTCGAGCAGATCCTTGAACGGCACACCGAGCGGCAACTCGATGTTCTGCGGCTTGTTCACGTGACCCGAGACCGAAAAGATCATTGTGCCGGCGGAGTTCGCGACGCCCAGATCGACGAACCACTTCGCGCCCTTGCGCAGGATGGTCGGTACCGAGGCATAGCTCTGCGTATTGTTGATCGTGGTCGGCTTGCCGTAGAGGCCGAAGTTGGCCGGGAACGGCGGCTTGAAACGCGGCCGCCCCTGCTTGCCTTCGAGCGATTCGAGCAGCGCGGTTTCCTCGCCGCAGATATACGCGCCAGCGCCGACGTAGGTGTACAGATCGAAATCGATACCCGAGCCCTGGACGTTCTTGCCGAGCAGGCCCGCTGCATACGCTTCTTTCAACGCCTCTTCGAAGCGTGGCACCGGCTCTTCGAGGAATTCGCCCCGGATATAGTTGTAGCCGACCGTTGCACCCATCGCGTAACCGCCGATGGCCATGCCCTCGATCAAGGCATGCGGGTTGTAGCGCAGGATATCCCGATCGTGACAGGTGCCCGGTTCGCTCTCGTCAGAGTTGCACACAGCGTATTTCTGGCCGGGCGCATTTCGAGGCATGAAGCTCCACTTCATGCCCGTGGGGAAGCCGGCACCGCCACGGCCTCGCAGGCCGGATGCCTTCACTTCTTCGATGATCTGCTCGCGCGGAGTCTTCTCGCGCAGGATCTTCTCCCACACTTCATAGCCGCCGATGCTGCGATAGGTCGCGAGTTCCCACGACCGCGGCAGATTCAGCGGCTCAAAGCACACCTGATTGGCTGCGTACTTGCTCATGACAGAGTTGACGGTTGACGGTTGACGGTTGACAGCAAGAATCGAGCAGACGGCTGACTGCTGCACGTTGACGGCAGGAAGAATCGCCTGCGCGACACGGCCTGCGCCCCTTCTGACCGGCAACTCTCAACGGTCAACCGACAACCGTGCTTCGTGCTCATTTGTGACGATCCAGAATCTCGTCGACCTTCTCGGGCGTCAGATTTTCGTAGTAGACGTGATCCACCATCATCATCGGCGCGTTGTTGCACGCAGCCAGGCACTCTTCTTCCTTCTTCAGATAGAAGCGCCCATCGACCGTGCTCTCGCCGACCCTGATCCCGAGCCGCTTCTCTACATGCGCCAGGATGTCATCGCCGCCGCACAACATGCAGGAGATGTTGGTGCAGACGGAAATGTTGTGGCGACCAACCGGCTTGGTCTCGAACATCGAGTAGAAGGTCGCGACCTCGTACACCTGGATGGGCGGCAAGCCGAGATAGTCGGCGACGGCATCCATCGAATCCTTGGTCAGATATCCGTTGTTCTCGTGCTGCACCGTGCGCAGCGCGGCAATGACGGCAGAACGCCTGCGATCAGGCGGAAACTTGCTCAGCCAGTGATCGATTTCATGCCGTGCGTGCTCGGAGAGACCGCCGCCGGCCGGTGGATTATGAGTCGAGTCGCTCAACGGTCGATTTCCCCGAATACGATGTCCTGCGTACCGATGACGGCCACCACGTCAGCCAGCAGATGTCCCTTCACCATTTCCTCCAGCGAGGCGAGGTGCGGGAATCCGGGCGCGCGACATTTCAAGCGATAGGGTTTGTTGGCGCCGTCCGATACGAGGTAGATGCCGAACTCGCCTTTCGGCGCCTCGACAGCCGCATACGTCTCACCTTCAGGCACGCAGTAACCTTCAGTGAACAGCTTGAAGTGGTGAATCAACGACTCCATGTCGTCCTTCATCTCTTCGCGCTTCGGCGGCGAGATCTTGTGATCGGACGTCATGACCGGACCGGGATTCT
>CAZBKC010000591.1:0-2263 GCA_964492345.1 uncultured Steroidobacter sp.
AGCGCCTCGGTGCATGCGGCGCCGGGTGTGGAGAGCGGCGGCGCACTGCTGCTCGACTTCGATTTCAACCAGACCGCAGGCTACGCCGCGGCCGTGCGACCGTTCGATGTCGAACTGCCGGACGACTACGAGCTCTCGTTCTGGTTGCGCGGTGAGGCCGGGCAGAACCATTTCGAAGTGAAATTCGTCGATGCCTCCGGCGACAACGTCTGGTGGTACCGGCGTGCCAACTACACCTTCTCTGGCGAGTGGCAGAACATCCGCATCAAGCGACGTCAGGTCGAGTTTGCCTGGGGACCGACGAGCGATCGCATGCTGAAACGTTTCGCGTCGATCGAGTTCGTGATCAGCGCCGGTGCGCAGGGCGGCAGCGGCAGGCTGTGGTTCGATCAGCTCGCACTGAAGACGGTGGTGCATCCCGCGGTGACGGCCAGTCCGACGGTGCAGGCCACGAGCGGCGCGAATGCGGCCGCGGTGCTCGATGGCCAGCCGGACACCGCGTGGCGCAGCGTCCGGGCGACGGGCAAGCCTCAGTCCCTGACCCTCGATCTGCAGGCAGTCACCGAGTTCGGCGGGCTGGAGATCGACTGGCTGCCCAGGCTGCATGCGCCGCGCTATTCGATCGAGTCCTCGCTCGATGGCGAGACATGGCAGACAGTGCGGGAAGTCTCGGCGGGCAATGGCGGTCGCGATTCGCATCTGCTGCCCGAGTCGGAAGCGCGCTGGATCCGGCTGATCATTCCCGATCCGGGCCGTGCCGTCGGCATCGGCGAGATCCATGTGCGCGATCTGGCCTTCGGTGCCTCGCCGAACAATTTCCTGCTGGAGATGGCGAAGCGCACGCGCCGCGGCTGCTTTCCTCGTGCGTACTACGACGAGCAGTCCTACTGGACCATCGTGGGTGTGGATGCCGACACCGAAGAGGGGCTGTTCTCGGAAGACGGCGCCATCGAAGCACGCAAGGCGGGCTTTTCGGTCGAACCCTTCATCCGGCAGGGCGATCGCCTGCTCACCTGGGCCGACGTGTCGATCACGCAGTCGCTGGCCGACAACTACCTGCCCATTCCCAGCGTGCACTGGCGCAGCGAGGGCGTATCGCTCGACGTGACTGCCCTCGGTGCCGGTGCGAAGGGCAGTGCCCATACGCGCGTGACGTATCGGCTGCAGAACGACTCCGGCGTGCCGACGAAGCTGACGCTGGCGCTGGCAGTGCGGCCGCTGCAGGTGAATCCGCCCGCGCAATTCCTCAACACCGCGGGCGGCGCGAGTCCGATTCACGATCTGAACTGGGAAGCCGGCAACGTGAAGGTCGATGGCGTGCCGGCCATCCTGCCGCAGTCGGCGCCCAGCGCATTCGTCGCCGTGCCGTTCGACGCGGACTCGCCCTGCGAGTGGATGACCCGGAAACACACGGACACGTCCATCCATGACGAGACCGGCTTCGCCTCCGGCGCGCTGCTCTACGATCTCGACCTCGGCGCCGGCGACACGCGCGAGATCGTGCTCGATCTGCCGCAGCATGCCGACCGCAATACGTTGCCCACGGCGCTCGCATCCAGTACAGAAGAGGCCGTGAAAGCCGAATGGCGCGAGAAGCTCAACCGCGTACAGATCGATCTGCCGCCGCAGGCGCAGGCCTGGTTCGACACGCTGCGCACGTCGCTGGCCCATGTGCTCATCAATCGCGATGGACCCGGCATCCAGCCCGGCTCGCGCTCGTACGAACGCTCGTGGATTCGCGACGGCGCGATGACGTCGGACTTCCTGCTGCGCATGGGGCACAGCGAGGTCGCGAAGGAATTTCTGCTCTGGTACGCGGACTACCAGTTCGCCAACGGCAAGGTGCCGTGCTGTGTCGATGTGCGCGGCGCCGACCCGGTGCCCGAGAACGACAGCGGCGGCGAGTTCCTGTTCCTGGTCGATGAGGTCTATCGCTACACCGACGACAAGGAATTGCTGCGCTCGCTGTGGCCGCGTGTCGTCGGCGCGGTGAGCTACATGGACAAACTGCGCCGATCGGAACGTACCGAGGCGAACCGTCAGGGCGAGCGCCGCGCGTTCTATGGAATGATGCCGGCCTCGATCAGCCACGAGGGATATTCGGCGAAGCCCATGCATTCGTACTGGGACAACTTCTGGGCGCTCGCCGGCTATGAATCGGCCGTGCGGATCGCCCGCGCGCTCGGCGAACGCAGCGCCATGCGGCAGTTCCTCGACTCGCGCGACGAGTTCCGCTCCGACCTGTACCGCTCGCTGCGGGTGT
>CAZBKC010000592.1:0-1113 GCA_964492345.1 uncultured Steroidobacter sp.
ATTTCAGCCTACCCAGGAGGCGAGCGGTGGCTCTGGGAGACGCGGCTATTCGGTGGCGCGTACGATACCACCTCCACCAACGAGCGCCCGAAGGTCGGCGCGCTAAACTACCGCCGACGGGCGACCGGAGCGGCTCCGCGCTTCGGTTCCGGTCACTTGCGGCTGCGCCCGGAAATTACGCAACGTTGCACATTCTGTTATCCCGATGCCTGCTTCGACCCGTCTGCGTTCGGGACAGCATTTCAAATGAGTCTGATCGACCTCGCCGTAGCGGACACGCGGGACCGCCTCGATGACTACATCGAAGCGCACGTTCATGGCCCGCTCCGCATGGCGACTGACGTGGAGGCGCTCGTGCTCGACCTATGCTTTCGCGATACAGAGGTTGAAGAGCTCGCGCGCCAGCTTCCCTGTGCTCTCGAATGGCACCCGGGGTTTCGCCTTCACGTCAACGAGATGGCGCAGCACCCGCACTATCGTGGTTTCGAGTATGTGACTCTCGGACGGTCGTTGGCGGTCGATGGCTGGCTCACACCGGCGATCCTTGAAGCGGCGGTTCGCGCGCAAGCTCATCACCCGCAGGACATCAAGAAAGTCTGGCATTATCTTGCCCGGTTCGGTGATTGCTCCTCAGGTTGATTCGGGACCGCGACCAGCGAACGAACGCTGAACCTGTCGGGCAATCGTCGGCGCGCGCTTCGCGTGTTGTGATTCGGAATTACGACAAAGACGGCATCGCCACACTCAACGGTCCAGCAAGTTGATCTTCGCCAAGCTGTATAACGAGCGTTGCTGCAGTCAAAGGCAGGGCGGTGCGCTGTGTAACTGCGGCGCTTCGCACCTCCGTTCACAGCTAATTTATGGGAGCTTTTGTAGCAGAACGCGGCGTTCGGCGGACAAAGCGAGAAACACGTGATAGAGATCCGGGAAGAACAACCGTCGGATATCGATGCCGTTCGGGAGCTGAATCGGCAGGCCTTCGATCAAGAGCAGGAAGGTCGCATCGTCGACGCCATTCGCGACGCCGGGGTCGTCACGCTGGCTCTCGTTGCCATCTCGGATGGCGCCGTCGTGGGCCACATTCTGTTCAGCCCGCTGACGGTGGGGGCGGAG
>CAZBKC010000592.1:1123-2262 GCA_964492345.1 uncultured Steroidobacter sp.
AGGGGCAGCACTCGGGCCGATGGCGGTCAGGCCGGGGTACCAGCGCCAAGGTATCGGTACTCAGCTCGTAGTACAGGGCCTGGAGCGGCTTCGCGAGCGGGGGTGTCCGTTCGTCGTGGTCATCGGGCATCCGGAGTTCTATCCGCGGTTCGGGTTCGGGGCCGCGGCGGCGTGGGGCCTGACGTGCGAGTGGGAGGTCCCGGCCGAAGTATTCATGGTGAACATCCTGAATGCGGAGCTGGGTGGTCGTCTGCAAGGGCGGGCGCAGTATCGGGCAGAATTCTCAACCATCGAATAGACATCACGCCGCCGAACAAGCGGTTGCACTTGTCGGCGGCCGCGGTAAATTTGGGCAACTCGCGGGCGAGCGGTGCGGCCGCCGCAAGTGAACCGCAGACGTTAGGCATCAGAGACTGGCGTTGGCGCGCGCCGGAACATTCAAGCCTGAAGTTCCGCACGTTGTCCGCAGCGAGGAACGTGGGTGCCCAACGATCTGCCGCAGCTTGCGCTCGGGCTGCGCTTCGCCAACATTTGAAGTATGACCGCGCCGATCTTCGACTTCAGCCATCTGACTCCCGAGGAACGGATCGAGCTGGCCGAGCAGCTGTGGGATAGCCTCGACCCGACTGCGCTGACGCCCACACCCGAGCAGGCTGGGGAACTCCGCCGACGCCGGGCGGCCTTGGGCGCAGATGGCGCGCTGGGTCATCCGTGGCGTGAAGCCTTGGATGAGCTAGAGACTGGCGGCGCGTGAGTCGTTCGCTGTTCCTGCGACCGGAGGCAAAGACTGAGCTGCGGAAGACGTTTGAGTGGTATCAGGAGCGACGAGTTGGACTAGGGTTCGAGTATCTACGTACAGTCCGCGTTGTCCTTGCCGCGATCGAACGATCGCCCGAGATGTTCCCCGTCGCCCTCGACGACATCCGCAAGGCTCCCCTCCGGCGATTCCCATACGTGGTCTATTTCGTCGTGCTGCCAGCCGGGATTTCCGTCCTCGCCGTGATTCACGGCCGGCGGCATCCACGGCGCTGGATCTCGCGCCGTTGATGCCTAACAAACGGTTGCAACAGTCAGCCGCTTTGGTGAATGCTCGCTTCGCTCGCCCTATTGAATGCGTCTGCAGTTGAACCGTAAGCGTT
>CAZBKC010000593.1:0-2259 GCA_964492345.1 uncultured Steroidobacter sp.
CCCGCATGAACCTCCTGTTCGACAGTCTTGGCCCTAACGCGCGTGCGCCTGATGTGTCGGCGGCGCTGGATACGCTGGCCGCCGTTGACGAAATCGAGCGCGGCGCGGTCTTCACCCGGCCGGAGGTGGCTGCGACGATCCTCGATCTGTGCGGGTATACGGCCGAGCGTCCCCTCCACCGGATGCGCCTGCTGGAACCCGCCTTCGGTGCAGGTGACTTCCTGTTGCCTGCATTGGATCGCCTGCTGCAAGCCTACGCCCGGGAGGGTGGTGTGGCTGGGAATGCGGCCGTGGAGCTGGCACCGGCGTTGCGGGCGGTAGAGCTGCATCCGGAGAGCGTAGAGCGAGTGCGCGATACGGTAGTGAGCCGGCTGGCACGCGCCGGCATCGATACGGCGTCGGCCAATGTCCTTTGCGGGGCCTGGTTGGTCCGAGATGACTTTCTGCTCTGCGAACTGCACGGCGAATTCGACGTGGTGGTCGGCAACCCACCCTATGTGCGGCAGGAGCGCATACCTGCACCGCTGCTGGCCGAGTACCGACTCCGGTACCGGACGCTGTACGACCGGGCGGATCTCTATGTGCCCTTCTACGAGCGTGGACTAGATTTACTCGCATCCGGCGGACACCTCGGTTTCATCTGTGCCAATCGCTGGGTCAAGAACCGCTACGGCGGTCCCTTGCGCGCAAAGATCGGTGAACATTTCCATCTCAGTGACTACATCGACATGGTGGGTGTGGATGCATTTCAGTCCGAGGTGATCACTTATCCGGCCATCCCCGTGATTTCCCGGGTGGATAGTGCTTCCCCGCGTGCCACCCGGGTGGCTGCAGCGGGTGACGTGAAGCGGCGCGGTTTGGCAGCGGTGGCTTCGGCGCTGCGGAAAGGAGTGCCGGAGGCCGGGGGCGACGAAATCGTTCTGCCGAAAGACGATGCCCCGTGGCTGCTCGACGATGTGCCGCGCCTGCGCCTGCTGCGTCGGCTTGAGGCGGACTTCCCGGCCTTGGAGGAGGCGGGATGCAAGGTCGGCATCGGTGTGGCCACCGGCTGCGACCGGGTGTACATCGGCGACCATGACGCCCTTCCGGTAGAGCGGGCGCGCAAGTTGCCGCTGGTGATGGCTCGCGACCTGATAGAGGGGCGGATCGCCTGGGGTGGGAAGGGTGTGGTCAATCCCTTCGAGGAGGACGGGCGCTTGGCATCGCTGGATGAGTATCCGCGTTTCGCGACCTATCTCGATGAGCGCCGGGAGGCGATCGCGCGCCGGCATGTGGCGGTGAAGAATCCTGGTGGCTGGTATCGGACCATCGATCGCATCACGCCATCGCTTGTGCAGCGCCCCAAGCTGCTGGTGCCAGACATCAAGGGCGAGGCGGCATTCGTGCTGGACGAGGGACGCTACTATCCTCATCACAATCTGTACTACATCACGTCAGACACCTGGGATCTGCGTGCGCTGCGCACCGTGCTGCGTTCCTCGTTGAGCGTGATGATCGTGGCGACATACTGTACGCGCATGGCCGGTGGTTTCTTGCGCTTCCAGGCGCAATACCTGCGTCGTCTGCGTCTCCCGCATTGGCGGGATGTTCCCGAGCGGCTGCGCATAGCGCTTCGCGAGGCGGATGAGCGAGAGGACATGGATGCCGTGGATGCACCGGTCTTCACCTTGTTCGGGCTACACCGAGAGGAGGGATGTCTGGTGCGCCGGATTGCCGATGAGGCTCAGGTCACTGGCCGTCATCGCAGGGGGGCGGCATGAGTCCGCGTCTGCTGCCGGCTGATTTCGATGTCAGGGTGAGCAGCGCCGTGGCGGGGTTCTGGGCATCCCGCGGGAGTGAGCGTGCGTCATCGCGCGTGCAGGGAGGCAGCCGGGATGCCGTGGTCGGCGGAAAGAACATGCAGGGATTCGCGGATCTTCTGGCATACGTGACCACGTACTGCGGTCTTCCGGAGGCGTCGGTGCATACCCGGAAGTCGCAAGTGATCCTGCCTGGCTTCTTCCGGGCGACCAAGAGCTGGGACGTGCTGGTCATCCATGAGCGGCGCCTGTTGGGCGTGTTCGAGTTCAAGTCGCAGGTCGGCTCCTTCGGTAACAACTTCAACAATCGCAGCGAGGAAGTCATCGGTTCTGCGGCAGACCTGTGGGTAGCCCACCACCATGGTGCCTACATCGATGGCGCTCGCCGCAGTCGGGACCGCGTGAGCGAGTATGCGCCGTCGCTGCTCAACCCGAGCCTGCTGACCGACCCGCGGCCGCC
>CAZBKC010000594.1:0-2255 GCA_964492345.1 uncultured Steroidobacter sp.
CTGCGAGCCCAGCAGGCTCTGCAGGAACTCATGCGGTTCGCGGAAAGTCGGCTCCGGGAAGCTGGCCGTGCCCAGTCCATCCTGATTGCTCACCATGACGAAGCGGTAACCGGCCTCCTGCAGGCGCAGCAGGGCGGGAATCACGTCGCGTACCAGCTTCAGCTTGGGCAGGCTGTCGATCTGGCAGTCCGCCGGCTCCTCGATGATCGTGCCATCGCGATCGATGAACAGGATTTTCTTGCCGCTCATGCTGCATCTCCGGCTGCGTTCGTGATGGCGCCGATGGCATGCAGCAGGCGCGTGTTCTGGTCCGCCGTGCCGACGGAAATGCGCAGGCAGTGGGCGAGCAGGGGATTCGAACGCGGGTCGCGGATGATCAGGCCTGCGGAAACGGCTGCCTTGAACATTGCATCGGCATCGACGCAATCGACGAGAATGAAGTTCGAGTCGCTCGGCCAGGCCCGGCGAATCGCATGCGAGCGCGACAGTTCGGACAGCAGGTGTCCCCGTTGCTCGAGAATGTCTGCAATGCGCTTGTCCGCCTCGGCGCAGTGCGTCGCATTGGTGAATGTCAGTACCGACTCGATGGTCTGCGTGGGCAGCGCGTAGGGCGTGATGACGCGCGCCAGCAGTTCGACGATCTCTGCATTCGCCAGCAGCGCACCGCAGCGGGCGCCGGCCAGCGCGTACGCCTTCGACAGCGTCCGCAGCACCACCAGGTTCTCGAAGCGGGCCAGCGCCTGCGCGAAGCTCTCGACTTTGGCGAACTCGACATACGCCTCATCCACGACCACGATGGCCTTGTCGGTCAGCTTCTCGCAGATCGTCTCGATCGCGCGGCGATCCATGAGATTGCCGGTCGGATTGTTGGGCGAGCAGAGGAAGACGATCTTGACGTTTTCGTTCCAGGCCGCCACGACGCGCTCGACATCGAGTGCATAGCCGCGCTCCTTCACGAGCGGCACCTCGACGACCTCGGCGCCCTGGATGCGTGCCGACACCTTGTACATGCCGAAGGTCGGCGGGCAGATCACGACGCTGTCGCGGCCGGCGCGACAGAACGCGCGGACCAGCAGGTCGATGCCTTCGTCGCTGCCGCGTCCAGCCAGAACGTTGCGAGGCTCGACGCCATAGAGTTCGGCGAGGTGCTGAATCAGTTCTTCCGGTTGTGGCTCGGGATAACGATTGAGCCCCGCGTGTGTCGCATCTTCCGTCGCACGCCACGGCATCTCGTTCGCGTGCATGCGTTCGAGCGACGGCTCCCAGGCGGCGTGCTCGTACGGACGCAGCGTGAGAATTTCAGGACGGGCCCGTTCGAGGATGCGGATCATGCGCGATCCACTCCCTCGAGATGGGCGAGGCGGACCTGCACTGCATTGGCGTGCGCGTCGAGCCCTTCGAGTTCGGCGAGCGTGATGGCGGTGGGGCCCAGATCGCGCAGGCCGTCGTCGGTCAGTTCCTGCACCGTCATGCGACGCATGAAGTCCGTCATCGACAGGCCGCTGTAGGCGCGGGCGAAACCATACGTCGGCAACACGTGATTCGTGCCGCTGCAGTAGTCGCCCATGGATTCGGGCGTCCAGGGGCCGAGGAATACCGAACCGGCATTGCGGATCTTCGGCAGCCACGCGCGTGCATTCGCAACCTGGACGATGAGATGTTCGGGTGCGTAGTCGTTGCTGACCTCGAAGGCCTGTTCCAGCGAGTCGACGGCGATGATGCGGCTGTGCTGGATGGAGGTGCGCAGCGTGCTTTCCCGGCCGAGGCGCTGCATCTGCCCTTCGAGTTCCACGATGGTGTCCTGCGCGAGCTGCGTCGATGTCGTGACCAGCACCACCTGTGCATCGCCGCTGTGCTCCGCCTGCGCCAGCAGGTCGGCAGCGACGAAGGCAGCGCGCGCCGACTCGTCAGCGATCACCAGCACCTCCGACGGACCGGCGGGCAGATCGAGCGCGGCGCCATCGGGATCGTTCGACACCAGCAGCTTCGCCGCCGTGACCCAGGAATTGCCGGGGCCGAAGACCTTGTCGACCTTCGGTATCGTCTGCGTGCCGTAGGCCATGGCTGCAATCGCTTGCGCGCCGCCGGCCTTGAAGACGCGATCGACACCGCACAAGCGAGCCGCGACCAGTACGGCCGGATCGGCCTTGCCGTCCTTGCGTGGCGGTGTGCAGACGATGCGCGTCGTGCATCCGGCAATGCGCGCAGGCACTGCGAGCATGATGACTGCGGAGGGCAGGGGAGCGACGCCGGCC
>CAZBKC010000595.1:0-2254 GCA_964492345.1 uncultured Steroidobacter sp.
CAGTTGCTGCAGCACTTTCGCATCGATCAGATCGATGTCGCCGACGAAGCCGTAATCCACGACACTGCCTTCGACCGTCACCGGCGGACGCTTGTGTGCGCGCACCAGGCCCGCATCGACGCCGCTGACACCGACCGCAGCGATATCGAGTTCGCGACAGATGCCGAGGATCTGGGTGTTCACGAGCCCATTCAGCACCATGCTCGTGACTTCGATCGACTTCTCGTCGGTCACGCGCCGGCCGGCAATCATCTGCGGCTTGATGCCGAGCGTTTCCTGGATCTGGGTGAGTTGCGGACCGCCGCCATGCACGAGCACGACCCGGATCCCCACCTGATGCAGGATGGCGACTTGCTCGATCAGCGTCCGCGTCGAAGCCGTGTCGGCGAACACGCCGCCGCTCGCCTTGATGACGAACACCTTGCCCTTGTACATACGGATGTACGGCGCGGCGCTGCGCAGCGCGCGGACGGCGATGGAAGGATCGGTTCGGAGCACGGGAGTTTTACCTCGTAGCAAACAGACAGGACAACGGAAGAAGGACGACTGGCCGACTGGTCTCTGGTCTACTGGCCAGAGGGAAGAGGGTTCAGCTCCTCTCTCTGGCCAGCAGACCAGTCGGCCAGCGACCGGTTGGCCTAGCCTCGCAAGAGGCGATAGAGCACCGCCATCTGCACCACCATTCGATTGAACGCCTCGCGGATCACGACACTGCGCGGACCGTCGAGCACTTCGTCGGCCACCGCGACATTACGCCGCACGGGCAGGCAGTGCATGAAGTGACAGTTGGGATCCGCGGTCTTGAACCAGCTTTCCTTCACGCACCAGTCGCCCAGATATTCGCGCAGGCGTGTTTCGGCTTCGCTGTCGCCATAGTGCTGCGGCGAACCCCATTCCTTCGCGTAGATCACATGCGCGCCCTTAAGGGCTTCGTTGCGATCGTTGGTTTCGTGCACGGAACCGCCCGAAGCCTTGGCCGCAGCGCGGGCCTTGTCCATGATCTGATCGGGCAGGGCGAAGCCATCGGGACGCAGCACGACCACTTCCATGCCGCGCTGCGCAGCCATATGTACGGTGGCGGCGGGTACTGCGAGCGGCAGCGCGCGCGGATGATTGGCCCAGCTCAGCACGAATCTGCCGCGCTCGGGAACGCGCAGTTCATCCATCGTGTGCCAGTCAGCGAGTGCCTGGCACGGATGGTTGACGGCGGATTCCATGTTGACGAGCGGCTTGTCGCACAGGTCCGCCATCATCCTGAACCCGGTTTCGGCGAGATCCGCTCCGAGATTGCGGCCCTCGGCGAACATGCGGATGCCAATGGCATCGCAGTACGAGGCGAGCACCGGCACTGCCTCACGTACGTGTTCGGCAGCCGCGCCATTCATGATCGCGCCCGAGCGCGTTTCCATCTGCCACGTGCCCTGGCCCGGCGTAATGACTACGGAGGTCCCGCCGAGACGCATCATTGCGCTCTGGAACGACGCCAGGGTGCGCAGCGAGGGATTCAGGAACAGCAGTCCGAGCACCTTGCCCGCGAGCGCCTGCGGCTGCGGATGCTGCTGCAGGCGCGCGGCAAGACCGAGCAGGTCTCTGACTTGCTCGCGGGGGAAATCGGCCAGGGCGAGGAAGCGGTTCATAGAGAAAGTGACGTAGGTGACGAGGTGACGAAAGTGACAAAGGTGTAAGAGCCGGACTCGTGGTGATCGCGCGTGACGCAATGGCTTCTGACCATCGTCACTTGCGTGACCCTCGTGACTTTCGTCACTTCCCAATCCTCTTCAGCGCATCGGCCAACTGCTCCACGTGCTGACTTTCCAGCACAAACGGCGCCAGGATCCGGACAACATCCGGATCGCCGCTGGTGCCGGTGAGGATGTCGAGCTTCAGTAGTTCCGCCTGCACATCCTTGGCGGGCCGCTTCGTGCGCAGGCCGAGCAGCAATCCCGCGCCTTGTGCGCCGACGACCGGACCGACCATGCACTTCTCGCGGATCTCCGCCGAGCGCGCGCGGACGTTCTCGAGCAGATTCTCCGTTTCGATGATGTCGATGACGGCTTCGACGACGGCACACGCCATCGGACCCGCACCGAAAGTCGTTCCCAGCGAATCGATCTTCATGTACTCGGCGACGTGATCGGCGACGAGCATGGCGGATACCGGGAAGCCTGCACCCAGCGCCTTCGCCGTCGTGATGATGTCCGGCGTGATGCCGTACATGTTCGCGGCGAACGGATAGCCGGTGCGGCCGACGCCG
>CAZBKC010000596.1:0-2240 GCA_964492345.1 uncultured Steroidobacter sp.
CGTTCCGCTGCGACGCCAACGTCTCGGTACGGCCGGTGGGCCAGGAGAAGTTCGGCACGCGCTGCGAGATCAAGAACCTGAATTCCTTCCGCTTCATCGAGAAAGCGATCAACTACGAGGTCGCGCGCCAGATCGACATCATCGAAAGCGGCGGCACGATCCGGCAGGAAACGCGCCTGTACGATCCGGACAAGGGCGAGACGCGTGCGCTGCGTTCCAAGGAAGAAGCCAATGACTACCGCTACTTCCCCGATCCCGACCTGCTGCCGGTGGCGATCGACACGGCGTTCATCGATGCCGTCCGCCGCACACTGCCGGAATTGCCCGACGAGAAGGCGGCTCGTTATATCGAGAAATTCAGCCTGTCGGCCTACGACGCCGGCGTCCTGACGGCGAGCCGCGAAATGGCGGATTACTACGAGTCCGTGCTGGCGGCGCTGGGTGCAGGCCAGGAAAAGCTCGCCGCGAACTGGGTCATGGGCGAGCTGTCGGGTGCGCTCAACAAGGACGGCGTCGACGTCACCGGATCGCGTATCGACGCGAACCGGCTCGCCGGGCTGCTCAAGCGCATCGTCGACGCAACGATTTCCGGCAAGATCGCCAAGGAAGTGTTCGAATCGATGTGGGCGGAAGGGAAGGATGCCGATGCCATCATCGAGGCGAAGGGTCTCAAGCAGATCACCGACACCGGCGCCATCGAGAAAGTCATCGACGAGATCATGGCGGCGAACCCGAAGCAGCTTGCCGACTACCGCTCCGGCAAGGACAAGCTGTTCGGCTTCTTCGTCGGTCAGGTGATGAAGGTCACCGGCGGCAAAGCCAATCCGGCGCAGGTGAATGAGATCCTGAAGAAGCGGTTGGCGGATGGCGGTTAGCGGATAGTCAGAGGCGCCGCGATCGCTGCTATCTTCTGCTGTGCGCCAGCGGCGCGCTTCCGTCCGGGCCATCCACTGTCCACCAACCGCTATCCGCTTCCCTCCGATGCACGATCGCGACTCACTCCATCGTTTCCTGTTCGAGCACTACCCGATTCGCGGGCACATCGTGCACCTGGATGCCGCATGGCGTGCGCTGCTCGAGCATCGCGACTATCCCGCGTCCGTGCGCAAAGCGCTGGGAGAAGCGGTTGCCGCATCCGTGCTGCTGGCGGCGACCCTGAAGTTCGAAGGCACGCTGAGCCTGCAACTGCAGGGTGACGGCCCGATGCATCTGCTGCTGGCGCAGTGCTCGAATGAACTTGGCGTCAGGGCCGTCGCGCGGTATCGCGAGACCCCCGAGATTGCCGATCCGGATGCGGATCTGCTGGCGCTGTCGGGTGCCGGGAAGCTGCTCGTGACGCTGGAGAACGATGACCTGTCGCAGCGGTACCAGGGAATCGTTTCGCTGGAAGGTCGCGGACTCGCCGACAGTCTGCAGGGATATTTCGAGAACTCCGAACAGCTCCCCACGAGGTTATGGCTGCACGCCGACGACAACGGCGTGTCGGGAATGCTGCTGCAGCGGCTCTCCGATGACAGTGTCGTTTCGAGGGGTGGCCCTGGGCTGGAGAGTGAGGTGCGACCCGACTTCGATGACGCCTGGCACCGGGTGCAACTGCTCGCGGACACGCTCAGGCCGGAAGAACTGCGCGAACTGAGCGACCGGCAGATCCTGCAGCGCCTCTTCGCAGAGGACGACGTACGGATCTTCGAGTCCTCGCCGGTCTATTTCCGTTGCCGCTGCTCCCGGGATCGGGTGGTCGGCATGCTCCGGGGTGTCGGGGCCGACGAGATCCGATCGGTGCTCGCGGAGCGGGGGAGCGTCGAGGTCCGCTGCGATTTCTGTAACCGGGCCTATCAGTTCGACAGGGTGGACGTGGAGCAGATCTTCTCCGGCGGGCCTCCGGCAGACTCCAGCACGTCGATTCACTAGGAAGAAGCGGTTGGCGGTTAGCGGTTGGCGGATAGTTCGGCAGGATGGTGGATCCCCGCCTCCGACTATCCGCTAACCGCCATCCGCTAACCGCTTCTTTCCTATTGGTAAACGAGGCATGAACCCGCCCGGCCTTGCTGCCTGGACAGGTCCGGACGTACTCTCGCCGCCATATAAACATTTCCTTATGTCCTTACATGGGCTCTGCCTTCCAACCCGCTATTGCTGTCCTCAAGGCGGCCGCCGAACCGACGCGGCTGAGGCTGCTTGCGCTGCTGGCTCTGCCCGACGATCTCGCAGATCTCACCAACGGTGAGCTCGGCCCGCGC
>CAZBKC010000597.1:0-2240 GCA_964492345.1 uncultured Steroidobacter sp.
GAGAGACGCGGCATCGCGCGCGACGTGATCCGCCATGAACGGACTGAACGTCATCAGGATGTCTGCAGCCGCGATGTGCGGGCCGACCTGTTCGTGGTGTTCGACGCACTGGATCGTGAGCTGCGGGAAGCGCGCCTCAAGCTGCCGCTGATAGACGAGACCAGGATTCTCGGCAGCGGGTAGGATGAACAGTACGTTCACGACTGGCCGCGCCGCGTCATGGACGCGGCGCCTCGCATACGAAGCTCTCCGAGCGGTTGATATCGCCCGAGGTGTAACGGGCGATCTGCGGATACGCACACAATGGTCGTGTCCGTCCCGGCCATGGCGTGGCAGGCCCCGCCTTGGCTTCGATACGTTCCGGCGTCTGGCTTTCCTCTACCCACGCCACGAGCGCGGCGAGCGAATCGTATTGATCCGTGGCAGGTCCGCCCATGCAGTGAGCCATGCCCGGGACGGGAAACACACGCACGAAGCTGCTGGCCTTGCCCTGGTTTTCTTCATCCACCTTGCGCCACCAGCCAAGGGTGTCATTGATGGAAAAAATGGGATCGGAGCCGCCATGTGGCACGAGCATCTTGCCGCCCCGATCGCGGAATTTGGCGAGATCCGTCGACTGGGCGCCGACCAGCTCCCATCCCGAGCGAGGGAATTCAGCGCTCGTGCCAAAGATCTTCGGCGCATCCGTATCGAAGTCGAATTCCAACTGGTAACGCAAGCTGGCGTCGGGCGATGCAGCGACCGTTGCAGGCGGCGTGACGAACAGTCCCGAGAGTGCCGGCGATCCCAGCATCACGTTGATGGCATCCATGGCGCCGGGCATGCCGAGCTTCCACATGCGCCAGCCCATGTCGCCGACGCCGAGATCCCACGGCCAGTCGGCATACAGTGCTTCGCCCTTCGAGTTGCGCGGCCCAGAGTAGGAGCGCACCAACGCTTCCACCTGGCCGCGATCAAGGCAGGTCGCTTCTTTCTTGTCCGCACAGATGCGCGCTTCAAGTGCGGGACGTACACGAGCGGTCGTGCAGTTCGGCAGGTTCTGCACCATGCCATCGGCCACACCGTCATCGGCATCGCAGACCTTCGCGACTGTTTCCGCCACGATATCGAGATCGGCATCCGAAAACGCCTTCGAGATGTCTGGCAGCCCATCTTTGCGAGTCAGACCGGCTTGCGCAGCCAGTGCCGCAAACGTCTGAGTGTCCCACGCCTCGGCGAGCGCCGCCTTCGGCACGGCGAATGCGGGCGCAGCCGCCACGATACCGTCGAACTGGGTCGGGAATCGCTGCGCGAAGACCATGCCTTCACGGCCACCGTTCGAACAGCCCGCAAAGTAACTGCGGTCCGCTGCACGACCATAAAAAAATCTGACGATGCTTTTCGCGGTGGTCGCGACGCTGTCGAGGGCTTTCTCCGAATACTCAAGACGCGCCTCGTAGTCGTGACCGAAGGCCACCGTGCCCTGCTTCGCGGGATCACTGTTGGTCGCGTTGTCATGGCCCGTGTCCGTGCTCACCACGGCATAGCCGGACTCGAGCGCGGTCGGCAAACCGGGTTGCACTGCGCCGGTTGCCGTACCGAGCAGACCATTCGTGCCGCCGCCGCCCTGAAACAGGAATCTGCCATTCCACACGACGGGCATACGAAGGCGATACTTCACTGCATAGTGCTGGCCATCCTTTCCGACGCGCTCGCGCATGACGCCGACGACTTCACAGTGTTCGGGCATTGCCGGAACGGCCGCGGCCCACGGCGGCGCTTTCGGGTCAACAGTCGGTGCGGAAGCCGCATTGAGTTGCGCCGTCACGATGCGCGCTGTCGGCTCACCGATCGCAGTGCCGGACTGCCTGGCAAGGAGTTCACAGCGTTGTGTCGCTGAACTCGCCGTATCGGCATCGGTAGTGTGCGCACCAACGGAGGCCAGTGCGAGTGCATAGCCGAAGGCGCGGTAACGTCGAACGGCGTTGTTCATCGTGTAACTCCAATAGTGTGCGGCTCAATACGTCGCGGCACCGCCCTTCTGCCCCTCCTCCGCTTGCGGGGGAGGGTTGGGGTGGGGGCACGGACGCCAAAGCGCGTGCCAACGCACGCTGCCCCCATCCTGTCCTTCCCCCGCAAGCGGGGGAAGGGACGCATGATTCGGTCTTAGATCAGTTGTTACAGAACTCTATTCACTCTTGCCAACAAATCCCTGCTGCACGATCCATGCGTAGAAGGCGTCCAGCCAGCCGTCGACCGGC
>CAZBKC010000598.1:0-343 GCA_964492345.1 uncultured Steroidobacter sp.
GACGCTCGACGGGGTCGAGCGTCACCGAGCCCGTGCGCGGCGCCACAACGCCCATCAGGCTCTTCAGCGTCGTGCTCTTGCCGGCGCCGTTGCGGCCGAGGAGCGCCACCACCTCGTTCTTCTCGACGCGCAGCGACACGTCGAAGAGGATATGCGAGTCGCCGTAGTAGCTGTTCAGGCCCTGCACTTCGAGCAGACTCATGCGTGCGCAGCCTCGTTGATGCCGCCGAGGTAGGCTTCCTGCACCGCGGCGTTGCGTTTGATCTCTTCGGGTGTGCCCTCGGCGAGTACGCGACCTTCCTGCAAAACGGTCACGCGCTCGACCAGTTCCCCCGCTCGGTAC
>CAZBKC010000598.1:353-2237 GCA_964492345.1 uncultured Steroidobacter sp.
GTGGTCGATGATGATCATGGTACGGCCCTGGCCGATCGACTTGAGCAGCTTGACCGTCTCCGCGCGCTCACCCGGGCTCATGCCGGCGAGCGGCTCATCGAGTAGCAGCAGGCTGGGCGAGGAGGCGAGCGCGAGACCGACCTCGAGTCTGCGCTTTTCGCCGTAGGCGAGCTCCGACACCGGCGTGTCGAGCCGCCCGGTGAGGTTTACCAGCGCGGCGGTGTGGGCGACCCGTTCCACCAGACCTGGAATCTTCGCGGGATTGGCAAACAGATCGAGTTTGAATTTGCCGCGCAGCTCCGCCAGCACCGCGACGCGCAGGTTCTCGCGCACCGTGAGGCGGTTGAACAGTTGGTTGACCTGATAGCTCTTGGTCAAGCCGAACTGGCACACGTCGGCGACGCTCATGCCGGTGATATCGCGCCCTTCGAACAGGATGCGGCCGGCAGTGGGCGACACTTCGCAGGTGAGCATCTTGAAGAACGTCGACTTGCCGGCGCCATTGGGGCCGATGATGCCGCGCATCTCGCCCGGGTTGACCGTGAAGTCAATGCCCTCGTTGGCGACCACGCCACCGTAGTGCTTGGTGAGTCCCGTCGCCTGCAGGATCGGGCCGCTGTAGTCGGACGAAGCGTGGTGCAGCGCCACCGGCGCTACGGCGGCGGGCGCTGCGGCGGGCACCTCGGGCAGTGCCTCCTGCACGCGGCGGCTGCGCAGAAGACGGTAGAGGTCGCGCACACCGCCGATAATGCCCTGGCGCAGGAAACAGACCAGCAGCACGAAGATGAGCCCGAGCACGAGCTTCCAGGCCGCACCCAGCTTGAGCGTCTCCTGCAGGAAATCTTCAAGCGAGAGCCAGACGGCAGCGCCGACGAGCGGGCCGAAAAGCGTGCCGCGGCCGCCGATCGCGGTCTGCATGATGAGCTGGCCGGAAGTGTCGAAGTGGAAAGCCTCCGGCGGCATGAAGCCCTGCATCGTGCCGAGCAGGCCGCCCGCGAAACCCGCGTAGGCCGCGGCGATGACGAACGCAGTCAGCTTGTAGCTGTGGATGTTGTGACCCACCGCCGTGGCGCGCAGCGGGTTCTCGCGGATCGCACGCAGCACTACTCCCATGGGTGAACGCACGATGCGCAGGGCGATGACGATGCCGATGAAATACCAGAAGGCAAGGAAAGGGTACATCGACCAGCCGCTGGAGAAATCGAGCGTGGCGAAGCCGAGGTCGAAGCGCGGCGTGGGCACACCGGGCAGGCCGTTCTCCCCGCCGGTCCATTCCGCGAGCGGGTTGAATTCGACGAAGAAAAATACTTCCGCGATCGCGACGGTGATCATCGCAAAGTAGATGCCGGTGCGGCGCAGTGCGATCAGCCCGACCAGGTAGCCGACCGCCGCCGAGACAAGCATGCCCAGGACGATCGCGCTGACGACATGCGGAAAGCCGGCGCGCGTCAGCAGATACGCGGCGAAGAAACCGCCGGTGCCATAGAGCGCCGACTGGCCGAAGGAGAGCAGCCCGGTGTAGCCGAACAGGATGTCGAAGCCGATGCCGAACAGGCCCCAGACGAGAATGCGGTTGACGGTATTGGGCGCGAAACCGAGATAGGGCAGCACGAATGGCGCGGCGATCAGGCATGCCGCAGTTGCGATCTCTACGCGGAAGCGTCCGGTCATCCGCGTCCCCTAATCCCGTCCCTTGACGCCGAGCAGGCCATGCGGCCGCAGCATCAGCACGACCGTCATGACCGCGAACAGCATAATGTAGGCGTAGGCGGGGTTTACCATCGAGGTGAGGCTGATGATCTCGCCGGCAATCAATCCACCCAGTACCGCACCCGGAAAAGAGCCGACGCCGCCGATCACCACCACCACGAAGGTCTGCACCAG
>CAZBKC010000599.1:0-2235 GCA_964492345.1 uncultured Steroidobacter sp.
GACCATGAGTGTCCGGTGGCGGACGCCCATGATCTCGCCTTCGTCGGTGCGCGCCGTGACTTCGAGCAGGTCCGGCAGCGACTGCGGCTGCGCGATCAGCGAGTGGTAGCGACCCGCCTCGAACGGCTCGGGCATGTCGACGAAAATCGAACGTCGATCGTGATGTACCAGCGAGGTCTTGCCGTGCATGAGCCTGCCGGCGCGCACGACCTTGCCGCCGAATACTTCGACCAGCGACTGATGGCCGAGACACACGCCGAACACCGGCACTTCGCCGGCGAAGGCCTCGATCATTTTCATGGAGACGCCCGCCTCGCGCGGCGTGCCCGGGCCGGGCGAAATGCACAGATGCGTGGGCTGCAGCGCGCGTGCTTCATCGACGGTGATCTGGTCGTTGCGGTGGACCAGCACATCGGCGCCCAGCACCAGGAAGGCCTGTACCAGGTTGTAGGTGAAGGAATCGTAGTTGTCGATCAACAGCAATCGCGGCTTGCTCATGGACGTGTTCACAGGCCTTCCTCCGCCAGCGCCAGCGCGCGGCGCACGATGGCACTCTTCGCCAGCACCTCCTGGTATTCCATCTGCGGGACGCTGTCGGCGACGATGCCGGCGCCTGCCTGGAAACTGTAGGTATCGCCGCGGAACACCATCGTCCGGATCGTGATGGCCTGGTCCATGTCGCCGCCGGTGCCGAAGTAGCCGACCGTACCGCCGTAGAAGCCGCGTCGCACCGGTTCCAGTTCGTCGATGATTTCCATCGCACGTACCTTCGGCGCACCCACCAGCGTCCCGGCAGGAAATGCCGCCGCGAACAGATCGAATGCATCCTTGCCCGGCGCCAGCTCGCCGTTCACGCCACTGACGATATGCATCACGTGGCTGTAGCGCTCGATGTGACGATAGGGATTCACGCCGACCGAGCCCGCCTTTGCGACGCGACCCAGATCGTTGCGCGCCAGATCCACGAGCATGACGTGCTCGGCGTTTTCCTTCGGATCGGCGAGCAATTCCTTCCGCAGCGCTTCGTCGTGCGCCGCGTCCTCGCCGCGCGATCGCGTGCCCGCGATCGGCCGCATCTGCGCCAGCCCGCCGGACAGTTTGACCAGCGCTTCCGGCGACGAGCCGACGACGACACAGTCGCCGAGATCGCAGTAGTACATATAGGGCGATGGATTCAGCAGTCGCAGCGCACGATAAGTCTCGAAGGGTTCGAGACTGCATTGGCCGGAAAATCGCACTGACAGCACGAGCTGGTACACGTCGCCGGCCGCGATGTATTCCTTGGTCTTCGCAACGCCCTGCAGGAATTCCCCTTCGCTGAGACTGCCGACAGCGGGCGAATAGCTGATGCGCTTGTCGGACGTCGGAATCGGACCGCGCAATGCCTGGACGACTTCCTTGCGCAGCGCGAGGCGTTCGCTCTCGGAACCCGCATGAAGGAGCGCGACACCGCGAGTCAGGTGATCGAAGACGAGCATGGAACGCGGTGCGAGATAGTGCGCATCGGGCGTCGATTCGATCCGGCGTGCGCGGTTCGGCAGGCGCTCGAAGTAGCGCACAAGGTCATAACCCGCAACACCCACGAGACCGCCCGGCAGCGGTACGCCTGGAATCTGCGGCTGGGGTTGCGGTGCCTGCGCCAGCGCGGCGCGCAGTGCATCGAGCAGTTGCTGCTGATTGCGCGGCGCCGCCACGGTCTTGCCGTCGACCGTCAGGCCGCGCTCGTCGAGCCGGACCTCGAGGCAATCACCGAAACCGATGAACGAATAGCGCGCCAGCCGCTCGCCGCCCTCCACGCTCTCCAGCAGGAACCGCGGCCGGAATGGCTTCAGCTTCATGAAGGCCGACACCGGGGTATCCAGGTCGGCGGCGATGTCGAAGGGGGGGTTCATGCTTCGCCTGCGGCGAATGAAGTGACGGGTGACGGGTGACGGGTGACGGGGCGGAAAAGACAACACGCCGCGTTGCGGCGATTCGTCCGTCGATGTTCTTGCCTCGTCACTTCGTCACCTCGTCACTTCGTCACTGCCCGCGAATCGCGGGCAATAAAAAACCCATCCCGGCTTGTCGCTCGGAGATGGGTTTTCTGGGTTCTTCAGCGGTATTTCGTTAAGCGCAGCGCAATCCAGCAGCCATCTCCTGGGAGGACCGCCACCACCAACCGTGAATGTGAGCGCTGGTATACATCGGGCCGGGAGTATCACCGGCGGCCTGAGGGCGCGTCAAGGCGGGGCC
>CAZBKC010000600.1:0-2234 GCA_964492345.1 uncultured Steroidobacter sp.
AACGGGACATCATCGAGACCATCCGCAAGCACTATCCCGATCACGCCGTGCTGGCTGAAGAAAGCGGCCACAGCGATGGTCGTGGCGGCAGTGACGAGTTCGTGTGGATCATCGATCCGCTCGACGGCACCACCAATTTCCTGCATGGCTTTCCGCAGTTTGCCGTTTCGATCGCCGTGCAGCGCCGTGGCCGCATCGAGCACGGTGTGGTCTACGATCCGCTGCGTCAGGAACTCTTCACGACTTCGCGCGGCGAAGGCGCACAGCTCGACGGTCGCAAGATCCGCGTCAGCAGTCACATCGGACTCGAAGGCGCGTTGGTCGGCACGGGCTTCCCCTACCGTTCCAACCTCCAGTGGCTCGACAACTACATGGCGATGATGAAGGCCGTGATGCAGCAAACCGCCGGCATCCGGCGTCCCGGCTCGGCGGCCCTGGATCTTGCATACGTTGCGGCCGGTCGCCTCGACGCGTTCTGGGAAATCGGCCTGTCGCCCTGGGATACCGCGGCCGGGATGCTGTTGATCACAGAAGCCGGCGGCCTGGTGGGAACGCTGAGCGGCGAAGAATTCAAACTGCAGTCGCACATCGTCGCCGGCACACCGAAAGTGTATACGCCGCTCCTCAGCGTCCTCGGCCCGCACGTTCCTGAATCGCTGCGCACCTGAGCGCAGACTGTGCTGCCTCGCTTTTGCACAACTGCTCCGCTAGAGTCTCGCGCCTAAGCAGGCCCTGGCCCTGTCTTCGCAGAGCCTGAGGTTGCAGTCCGCACCGATCCGCGTGCGGGCAGAACTTGTCGGGGAGGAGTCAACGCGTGGACCTGTTCAGAACAAAGATCGCGAGCAACGATCCGCATGTCGATGCCGGCGAACCTGCCGACAGCGCACAACCCGAAGCCGGCGCACTCAAGCGCGCGCTGACCGCACGGCAGCTCGTGCTGCTGGGCATCGGTGCGGTGATCGGCGCCGGTATTTTCGTCATGACAGGCCAGGCTGCTGCCAATCACGCCGGCCCTGCCATCACGTTGAGCTTCGTCATTGCCGGTTTTGCCTGCGCCCTCGCCGGCCTGTGCTATGCCGAGTTCTCGTCCATGCTGCCCGTCTCCGGCAGCGCCTATTCCTACGCTTACGCGACGCTCGGCGAACTGGTCGCCTGGTTCATCGGCTGGATGCTGGTGCTGGAGTATCTGGTTGCGGTAGCAACGGTTGCGGTCGGCTGGGGCGGATACTTCAACGGGCTGCTGGAATCGATAGGCGGATTCATCGGCACTTCGATTGCGCTGCCGGAAGCGCTCGCCAATGCCCCGCTGAGATTTTCAGGCCACACGCTGGTTTCCACCGGCGGTGTAGTCAACATCCCGGCAATCCTCATTGTCGTTGCGATCGCCGCATTGTGCTATCGGGGCATTTCTCAATCGGCAGCTGCCAACTCGGTCATCGTCGCAATCAAGATGACCGTGATCTTCCTGTTCGTGCTGTTTGCGATCCAGCACGTGAATCCCGACAACTGGCAGCCGTTCATTCCGCCGGCGGAAGGCCCCGGCAAGTACGGAATGGATGGCGTGATTCGCGGCGCCACCGTCGTGTTCTTTGCCTACATCGGCTTTGACGCTGTTTCGACGGCCGCGTCCGAAGCCAGAAATCCGCAACGCGACATGCCGATCGGGATTCTCGGGTCGCTGGCGCTTTGCACCCTCGTGTATATCGTCGTCTCCGGCGTATTGACCGGCATCATGCCGTACCACCTGCTCGGTACCGCGAAGCCTGTGGCTACCGCGCTCGAAAACTACCCGGATCTCACCTGGCTCAAGCTGTTCGTCGAGATCGGCGCGATTGCGGGCCTGAGCTCGGTGATCCTGGTCATGATGATCGGCCAGACCCGCGTGTTCTACGCGATGTCGCGTGACGGCCTGATCGGAAAGTTCTTCGGCCGTGTGCACCCGCGATTCCAGACGCCCTATCTGGGTACGATCTTCGTCGGCGCCGTTGCAGCCGTGCTCGCCGGACTGCTGCCGCTCGACGTACTCGGCGATCTGGTCTCGATGGGGACACTGCTGGCGTTCGCGACCGTCTGCATCGGCGTACTGGTGCTGCGCTACACCAGGCCCGATCTGCCGCGGCCGTTCCGCGTGCCGGCCGCCTGGCTCATCTGTCCGGCCGGGGCGCTTGCGTGTCTCTACCTGTTCTTCCGCGCCTTCCTCGACAACTGGCTCTGGATGAGCGTGTGGATCGTCG
>CAZBKC010000601.1:0-2230 GCA_964492345.1 uncultured Steroidobacter sp.
CATTCCTGGAGTGCAAGCACAGCATTCGTACCGGCGGCTTGGTGCCGATCGAGACGCTCATCGAACGATGGGATGATTGCCACGACTACTTCCCGACCTCCATCCGCGCGTTCGATCGGGTGATCAAGGATCTCGCCGTCGAGCCTGACGACGTGTTTGTGGACTATGGCTGTGGCATGGGGCGCGCTCTCGTGCTGGCTGCGCGGCACCCCTTTCGCTCGATGATCGGCATCGAAATCTCCGAGGAACTGCTCCGCTCCGCACGTCGAAACATCGGCCGAGCCCTGGCGCCTCGCGACCAAAGCAGAGTCGAGCTTGTGCATCAGAACGCACGAGACTTCAGGCTTCCAGACACTGCGTCGATCCTTTACTTCTACAACCCGTTTCACGGCGAGGTGCTGCGCAAGGTCTTCGCCGAGATTGAGCGCTCCTTGCATGCGCAGCCGCGACGCTTGCGGATCGTCTACAACAACCCGACCCACATTCGGCGCATCGAGTCTCAGTATGTCTGGCTGACGCGGCACAGGGAGTATTCCTTTGAGTATTCGATCGTTGTCTACGAAGCCACTGCCTGCTCAGTGGCAGGGGCCCGATAGAAAGGCTTTTCGCCGGCGGTCGTCGTTCGGTACATCGTTCTCCGGTACTGCGCCGAGTCGTAGTTCGTCGCGCGATGGGCGAGGCTGCGGTTGTCCCAGATCAGCAGATCCCCAGCTCGCCACTTGTGCCGGTAGCACCACTGCTCCTGGAAGGCGATGGCGTGCACCTCCCGCATGAGCGCATCGCTGCTGCTGCGCTCCAGGCCAACCATGCACCAGGGTACGAGTCCGCCGATGTAGAGCGCAGCCTCCCCGGTCTCTGGATGGGTCCTGACCACCGGCTGCTCGGTGGTCGACCACAGGGCTCGCTGCTCCGGTGTCGGCTCGGGGCGCTCCGGGTAGTGGTACGGAAGGCTTTGCGCGCGGTCCATGAGAAATCGGCGACCTTCGATTTCGCGGCGGAGATCCCCAGGCAACGCTTGGAGTGCGCGCCGCATGTCCACAAACCAGGTGTCACCGTCCCGCGGGGGAACCTCATGTGCGAAGAGCAGGGTGGCCGCGGGAGGGCATTCGAGGAAGTGGCCGTCGGTATGCCAATAGCGACCGCTGACCGCCGCGCCAAGAGGCCGCCCGTCCACGATGACGTTGGACAACACGAGCACCTCCGGGTGGTCTCGGCATGCGTTCTCGCTGCGGGTGTAAACGGTCGGGCTGCCGATGCAGCGGGTGAACGCCAGCAGTTGTGCCGGCGAGAGGTTTTGCCCTCTGAAGAGGAGGATTCCGGCCTTAAGCCAGCGAGCTCGCAGTGCGCGCACCTTGTCAGCCCAGGGGGGCTGCCGAAGGTCCATGCCCTCGATCTCAGCACCGAGCGCCGGACTGATCGGACGTACCCGAAGGGTGTGGTCGATCTCAGTCATGGAGCACCTTCAGATGATTCGGCACGCTGCCTGGCAGGATGATCTCCATGCGGCCAAGGCCTGCCGCGGTTTCGGCCACGCTGAGGTTGATGGCGAGCACGTCATGTCCATGGCGCCGAGCCAGGTTGGGCAACACGAGCAGGCCGTCCGGCTTGTCCTTGCGGAACAGGACGCCCTCGGAATCCAACATCTGCAGATCACGGGCCGCGCTGTCAATGACAAACTCGCCCCGGTACCCAAGACTCACCACCTTGTGCACGGGTACGCCGTTGGAGCGGAGCCAGGTCCTGATGGACCATGGCACATAGAGGGCGCTGAGCCGAGGGTTGCAATCTCCGACGAACCGGTAACTGCCATCCGGCCCCATGCAAGCGTCGAAGTTCACCGGGCCGCGATAGCCCCGTCGGGCCATCGCCTGCGCGTACGCTCTGCACTGTGTCATGAACGCGCGCACCGAGGGCCTGGACACCAGCGCATCATCAAGGCACAAGCCCACAAATTGCCGGCGCGCTTCATCACGAAAGACCTGTGCTGCAACTCCCACCTCATGGCTCGCACCGGCATCATCAAGGTATAGCGTGGCCCCAATGCTTCGCGGATCTTCGCCATTGACCTCCTTGGGCCGCACCACTTCCTGCACCAGCACCTGCAGTCGCACTCTTCTCCTGGCCTGGACTCGACGGAGATCGCCCAACATTCCGTCATCGAATGTGACGGGCTCGAGGGAGGGGGGAAGCCGGCATTCGGCGCGCAGCTCGTCAATGAACTGAGGGGCAT
>CAZBKC010000602.1:0-2225 GCA_964492345.1 uncultured Steroidobacter sp.
TGAATACGATTGCTGATGCCGGCATCTTCGGGATGCAGGGTCGCTTCGCGTCTTCGCAGGCGCTCGAGAGGCAGGCGTCCGGGACCGTAGATACCTGGCACCCGCAGTACCACACGCCGGACGCGCCGTTCGGTGCACCATACGCGAGTCATTTCCTCGGCGCTGACGCGTCTGCGTGCGCGCTCGGTCATCGGTTGCACTGGGCTGCCTTCGTCGACGGGAGCGCCGTCGGTATCCCCATAGACGCCTGTCGTGCTCATGTAGACGAAGGCCCGCGGCGGGACCAGAGCCAATTGCAGGAAGCGATCGAGTCGCAGATCGCTCTCGCCCGCGGCAGGCGGCGGCGCCAGGTAGAAGATGGCCGCCTGCTCGAGCTTTTCCGGGATCCATGCTCCGAGCCGCACCCGGTCGAGATCGAGCGCGAAGGTCTTGATACCGCGCGCCGTCAACTCCGCCACCCGTGCCGGGGTGCGTACTACGGCCGTTATGTCGTATGTGTCGGCGAGGCGGCGGGCGAGTCGCTCGCCTACATAGCCGCAGCCCACGATCAGCGCGTGAGGCTTTGCAGCGGTCATGCCTCGGCCCCGTAAGTACTCACCGCATCGACAGTCGTGACAGTCTTTCCGTAATTTTCAGACATTCCTGAAATAACCGATTTAACAGATACGAAACTCACACCCACCATCCAGCGCTGTGTTCTCCACTGGGCGAAATGGGCGGCCGCTGGGGCGTGAGCCGGTCGGTCGCCCAGATCCATGCGCTGCTGTTCCTCGCGCCCGAGCCGCTGACCGCGGGACGACATCGCCGTGACGCTGGCCATCGCCCGCTCCAATGTGGGCGTCAGTCTGAAGGAACTGCAGGCCTGGGATCTGGTGAACATCACACACGTCATCGGCGATCGTCGCGACTACTTTCAGGCGCGCAAGGATATCTGGGAAGTGCTCACCACGATCCTCGACGGACGCAAGCGTCGCGAGATCGATCCGACCGTGCAGGTGCGGCTCGCGACGCTGCCCCCTCCCCAACCCTCCCCCGCTACGCGGAGGAGGGGGCGGATCGGTGCCGCAGCTTCTCCAGCACATCCGGCGCGAAATCGAACGAATCGAAGAAGAGCTGATCCGCGGGCAGTCCCTGCTCGATGAAGTGATGGCGAACCGCTTCCACCATGACGGGCGGTCCGCTTGCGTAGACATCGTACTGTGCGAGCCGCGGATGATCGGCGAATGCGGCTTCGTGAACCCAGCCGGTGCGGCCGTCCCACGCATCAGCGTCCGTCGCGTGCGACAGCACGGGCGTATAGGCGAGATTCGGGAATCGCCGCGTCATGTCGCGCAGCCTGTCGTCTTCGTAGAGATCGGCGCGGGTCTGTGCGCCCCAGTACAGATGCAGCGGACGGCGATCGCCGCGTTCCAGCAGGTGGCGCAGCATCGCGCGCAAGGGTGCATACCCGGTGCCGCCACCGATGAGCAGCGCCGGACGCGGCGATTCTTCGCGAAACCAGAACTGCCCGAGCGGGCCTTCGATCCGCAGCAGCGTCTTCTCCTTCATGCCGGCAAACAGTTGCTGCGTGAATTCGCCTCCCGCAACGCGACGAATGTGCAATTCGATGAACCGGGCATCGTGCGGCGGATTGGCGATGGAAAAACTCCGGCGCCGGTTCTGCGGCAGCATGATGTCGAGGTACTGACCTGCGACGAAGTTGAACGTTTCCGCAGCGGGCAGTCGCAGGAACACCGCCATCACTCCGGGCGCCAGCGCTTCCATGCGTTCGATGCGGCACGGCAGGCTCTGAATGCGTTCTTCCGGCACCGGCGGTCGGATTTCGCGAATCTCGACGGTCAGCTCCGCGCTTGCGGCATGCGCCTGGCACAGCAGCGCGTAACCGTCCGCTGTCTCCGCCGGCGTGATCCCGGGCGGTGGTCCTGCAGGATAGCGGACGTCCCCGCTGACGAGCCGTGCCCGACACGACGCGCAATGTCCACCCTTGCAGCTATGCGGGAGATTCAGCCCCGCGCGCAGTGCCGCATCGAGAATGGTCTCGCCCTCTTCGACGGCGAGTACCAGTTGCGACGGCAGCAGGGTGAGGCGGGTGTACATGAGAGGTGACGGGTGACGGGTGACGAGTGACGGGGTGACGGGGTGACGAAGTGACGGAGTGAAGGGGAGGGATGTTGCGGCTGAATGGGACCAAGTTAAGGCGCTCCGCTCTTGCCCCCTCTCCCGTG
>CAZBKC010000603.1:0-2222 GCA_964492345.1 uncultured Steroidobacter sp.
CCCGCGCACCGCATGTTGGTGATTAGGGCCAAGGGACGTGGGTCTAGCGGGTACATCGTGCTCGACGGAAACCGGCGCCTCGCCGCGCTTCGCGTGCTCGCCAACCCGTCCGTGCTCGATGGCATGACCAGCGTCGGCGACTTGACGAAGAAGAAGTTGCGTCTGCTGGCTAAGGAGTACGTGTCGGGCGAGATCGAGCCGTTTGATGTCTTCGTGTGCGATGACGAGACATCCGCCCGGCACTGGATCGAGGCGATCCACACGGGCGAGAACGACGGGCGCGGCGTAGTCGGCTGGGATGGCATCGCCACGGCCCGATATCGGGGAAAGAACAGCTCCCTGAAGGTCTTGGAGTTCGTGAAGGCAGCGGGCAAGTTGAACGCCGAGGAAGTTGCCAGTCTCGAACGGTTTCCCATCACAAACCTTGACCGACTTCTTGGCACGCCTGAAGTCCGCGAGCGCCTGGGCCTGACGCTCGAAGGTGGCGACCTGCTGTCCGACCTTCCTGAAGCCGAGCTGCTGCGCCCGCTCAGACGGATCGTCACGGACATCGCGTCAAAGGCTGTGACGGTCGCGCGGATCAAGGGCAAGGAAGACCGGCTCAAGTACCTGAACTCGCTCGATAGTCTGATGCCGGACCTTTCCAAGAAGACCGGCAATCTGGAGCCGCTAGATCGGCTCGCAGCGCAAGCGAATGCCAAGGCCCACGCAAGGGGGGCGGCGAAGGCGAAGGTTCGATCCTTGCTGGGTCGCAAGGCGCTGATCCCCGGGCAAGCCCAGCTTCACCTGAATATCAACGACCAGAAGCTGGAACAGATGTGCAAGGAGCTGCGGAAGCTGCCTCTGGAGACCTACCCGGTCGCAGTGGCGGCGGCATTCCGCGTGTTCATGGAATTGTCGCTTGATCACTACGGCCACGAGAAGAAGGTGGCGAGCTACACGCCGGACAAGAGGCTGAAGGAAAAGGTCCAGCTCGTCGCTGCCCATCTTGAGGCCAACGGCACGCACAAGCGGGACCTTCAGCAGTTTCGGGCGCTGGCGACGAATCCGAATGTCCCGCTAAACATCGACCGCCTACATGGCGTTGTCCACAGTAGGTTCGCATTGCCGACCGCCAACGAGCTGAGAACGGGATGGGCCGAGGTGCAAGTCGCCTTCGCCAAGATTTGGGCGTGACGAAGCGTATGCCACCGACCAGCGTCAACCCATCGGCCTTCTACACGCCGCTGCGCTACCCAGGCGGGAAGGGCAAGCTAGCCCCCTACGTCAAACGCATCCTTGAGGTGAACGACCTCGTTGACGGCACGTACGTCGAGCCCTACGCGGGTGGCGCTGCCGTTGCGATGGAGTTGCTGCTGCAGGAGTACGCGAGGAAGGTCTACATCAACGACATCAGCGCGGGCGTGGCCGCGTTCTGGAGGTCACTTCTCGACAATACTGACGCCCTCTGCTCGGCCATCGTCGGCGCTACCGTCACGATTGAGGAGTGGCATCGGCAGCGCGCCATCCAGCAAGACCCGGAAGGCCACGACGACCTCACCTTGGGCTTCTCCACTTTCTTCATGAACCGCACGAACAGGTCGGGCATTCTGGCGGCCGGTGTCATTGGAGGGAAGAAGCAGACCGGCAAGTGGAAGATCGACGCACGATTCAACGCACCGGATCTGATCAGCCGCATCCACGCCATCGCCCGGCTGCGTAGCCGGATTGAGTTCCGCCAGCTCGACGCTGTCGACTTCATCGACGAGGTCGCGCCGAAACTGCCGGCCAAGAGCCTTATTTACCTAGACCCGCCGTATTACGTTAAGGGCAGCGACCTGTATCTCCACTACTACGAGCACAAGGACCACGAGGACATCTCCAAGCGGGTGGCAAGGCTGCGTACCAAGAACTGGATCGTGTCCTACGACAACGCGCTCCCGATCCGCGGCATGTACTCGCCGTTCCGAAGCATCGTCTACAGCTTGAGTTACAGCGCTCACGCCCGCTACAAGGGCGCCGAGGTCATGTTCTTCTCGGACAACTTGGTCATCCCCGAGGCGGTCCGCCCTATGCACATCGCCGCATAGCGCTCAGGCAAGTCCACCAGGAATCTCCGAGGACACTTGTAGGAGCCCCGACCTCAGCTTGCCTCCTACTCACCCGGTGGCGCAGCCACCCCGCCCGGCCCACGTCCCCGCAACGCCTCGTACAACATCGCCGGCCCCAACAGGATGTCCTTC
>CAZBKC010000604.1:0-2218 GCA_964492345.1 uncultured Steroidobacter sp.
GTGAGATGGCCGGCGATGCCGACCATTCCGCCGATCATGCAGCGCTGACCGATGCTGGTGCTGCCGGAAACGCCGGCGCAGCCGGCAATCACCGTGTGTGCGCCGATGCGGACGTTGTGGGCGATCTGGATCTGGTTGTCGAGCTTGACGCCGTCGCCGATGACGGTGTCCCCGATGGCACCGCGATCGATCGTGGTGCTGGCGCCGATTTCGACATCGTTACCGATCTGCACGCTGCCGATCTGCGGCACCTTGACCCACTCGCCGCGATCCGGCGCGAGACCGAAACCGTCGGCGCCGATGACGCAGCCCGGATGCAGCAGGCACCGTTCGCCGATGCTGATGTCGTGACAGAGCGTTACGTTCGCGACCAGCCGGCTATCCGCACCGATGCGGGCGCCCTGCATGACCACGCAGCCCGGTCCGACCGATGCCCTGGGACCAATGACGACATTCGCCCCGATCACCGCCCGCGGACCGACCGCCGCCGACGAATCGATGCGGGCCGACGAATCGACGATCGCCGAAGGATGGACGCCGGGAGCCACGGCAGGCGCGGGATGCAGCAGCGCTGCGATCCGTGCGTACGTTGCGTAAGGATTGGATGCGATCAGCGCCGATCCTGGGCAGGCATCGGACAACCGCTGCTCGACAACCACCGCACCCGCACGGGTTTTCGACAGGTAACGGCGGTACTTCGGATTGGCGAGGAACGTGACAGCGTCGGGACCCGCATCCTCCAGCGTGCCGACGCGGGAAACGCGGGCATCGGGATCGCCCTTCAGCGAGCAGCCGAACCGAACTGCCAACTCCCCCAGGGTGAAGCTCATGGGGGTCTGTGTCCTGTGCCGATCGCTTACTGCTTCGCCGGCGGAGTGGCCGGCTTTGGCGGTGTCGTGGCGGCCGGTCTCGGCGCGGCGCCGCCGGTCTTGAAGCGGGCCTGCAGCGCACTCAGAACCTGTGCGGTGATGTCCAGCGACTCGTTGACGTACAGCACGCCGTCGCCGAGCACGACGTCGTAGCTGGACGTGCGCGCGAATGCCTGGACTTCCTGCAGCAGGGAACGCTGCAGCTTGCCGAGTTCTTCATTGCGCCGGAGGTTCAGATCCTCGACATATTCGTTCTGCTTGCGCTGCATTTCGCGCTGGCCGTCGCGCAGATCCTTCTCTGCATTGCGGCGCTCGTTCTCGGCCATCACGGCACCGTCGCGCTGCAGTTTTTCCTCCTTCGCCTTCAGATCCTTCTGCGCCGCAACGATGGAGCGCTGGCGCGGAGCAAACTCGTCCTGCAGCGCCTGCATGGCAGCCTTCGCCTGAGGCGCTTCCTCAAGCAATCTCGGCACATTCACCACAGCCACCTTGAGTTCGGCATGCGCTGCACCGAGGGGTGCCAGCATCGCCAGGCCAGTCGAAAGAACGAGTCCGCAAATGCTCAAACGTGCCATGTAAAAAAACCTTCGCCCGAATGGTGTCTGTTGAATGTCAGAACGCCTGACCGATCGAGAACTGGAACCCCTCCGTTTCGTCCCCGTAGCGGTTTGGCGTATCCCCTCTTTCGTCATTCAGCGGAACCGCGTAGCTGAACCTGAACACACCCAGAGGTGCGAGCCACTGCACCGCAATACCCGCCGATTGCTTCAGCTCATCATAACTGAACTTGTAGTCGACCGGCTGCTGCACCCCGGTCAGCGGATCCGGCGGTCCGACGAAATCGATTACCTGGTTCGAGAAGACATTGCCGATGTCGTAGAACAGGCTGAATCGCGCGCTGTTTCGCCACTTTTCCGGCATCGGCAGCAGCAACTCGGTCTGGGCGACGGTCTTGATGTTACCGCCATAGGGCCGGCCGAAGCTGTCCTTCGGACCCAGCCGGCTTTCCCTGAAGCCGCGGACCGAATCCGGACCGCCGGCAAAATACTGACGATAAGGCGGCAGGCCGGTGGTGTCTCCGAGCGGCTCGCCGTAAGCGAGTTCGATGTTGACCATCAGCTTGACGTCGCGCCAGACCGGGATGAATTTCAGCAGGTCGTACGATGCGGTCCAGAATTCCACCTCGCTGCCCGGCAATGTGTAACTCAGACTCAGGCGCTGACGCGTGCCGGCGGTCGCAAAGATGGTGCGGTTGCGCGAATCGAAGCTCCAACCCGTATTCAGCTCGAACGTCCTGAACTTGGAGCGGAACAGCGCGTAGTTCGGATACTCCTCGCACGGTATCGTCA
>CAZBKC010000605.1:0-911 GCA_964492345.1 uncultured Steroidobacter sp.
GCGCGCGACTCGGCATCGCCATGAGTCACGTCGTCGCGCACTGTCTCGCGCAGGCGCAATCGGAAAACGCCGCGGGATTCGCAGACCAGTTGCGCCGCTGGAGCGCCGCGGCCGGACAGCCGTTCCCCTCAGTATGCCGACGCAGCATCGGCCCGCTGCCCGCGTTCGGCGAACATACGCAGTCGCATCTGGCGCAGGCGCGCCGATGCTGATTCGCCGCGCCGATCTGTTCGGCGTCGGGGTTGCCGATCTGCGCATCGACGCGGGCGTCATCAGCGCCATCGGCGATCTCGCCGCCCTGCCGTCAGAAAGAGTGATCGATGCCGCTGGCGGACTGCTGCTGCCCGGCCTGCACGATCATCACATCCATGTCGCCGCGCTCGCCGCATCGCTCACGTCCGTGCGCTGCGGTCCGCCCGACGTCAACGATACCGACGCTCTGGTAGCGTGTCTGCGCGCACCGGGCAGCGGCTGGCTGCGCGGCATCGGCTATCACGAAAGCATCGCCGGCATGCTGGATGCCGCGACGCTCGATCGCCTCGTCGCGCATCGGCCGGTCCGCATCCAGCATCGTTCGGGTCGCATGTGGTTCTTCAATTCCGCCGGGCTGGAACGGCTGCTGTCGCGCGGCACCGCACCGCCTGGACTCGAACGTGTCGACGGTCACTACACCGGTCGCCTGTTCGATGAGGACGCGTGGCTGCGTCGGACGCTGGGCAGTGTGCCGCCCTCGTTCGCGCCCGTGGGATCGGCGCTCGCGCGCGTCGGCGTCACCGGGTTGACGGAAATGTCGCCGACGAACGATGCGTCGATGGGCCGGCACTTCGTGCAGGAGAGCGACAACGGCGCGCTGCCACAGCGCGTATCCGCGCGCGTCAGGGCGAGGCTGCCGGCGAGCAGCACGCGCTGTG
>CAZBKC010000605.1:921-2211 GCA_964492345.1 uncultured Steroidobacter sp.
GGTCCCGCGAAACTGCATCTGCACGAGGCACATCTGCCGGAACTCGACACGGCGACGCAGTTCATCCGCGATGCGCACGAGGCCGGACGCAGCGTCGCCATCCACTGCGCCACCGAAGTCGAACTCGTCTATGCCCTCGCCGCACTCCGGGACGCAGGCGTACAGGCGGGAGACCGCATCGAACACGCCTCCGTCGCACCCGACGATGCGATTGCCGAGATCGCGCGCCTGAAACTGGCCGTGGTCACGCAGCCGCATTTCATCCGCGAGCGCGGCGATGCCTATCGAACCGACGTCGAATCGACCGCACAGCCACTGCTGTATCGCCAGCGCGCCTTTCTGAATGCCGGCGTCACGCTGGCCGGCGGCAGCGACGCGCCCTTCGGCGCATACGATCCCTGGGCCGCAATGGCTGCAGCCGTCGACCGGCGCACGCAACGCGGCGCAACGATCGGTGCCACGGAAGCGCTCATCCCGGAAGAAGCCCTCGACCTGTTCCTGCGCATCCCGGATGCGCTCGATCGACGCCGGACGATCGCCGTCGGTGCAGCGGCAGATCTGTGCCTGCTTGATCGCCCCTGGTCACAGGCGCGGAAGACACTGTCTTCGACTCACGTGCGAATGACATTCATCGGCGGAAAATCAGTATTCGAACGCGACGTGTCGTGAACGGAGACGGAGGAAGAGAGCCGCGAAAGACCGCATAAAAGAATCAAAAATTACACGTCGAACTTCAGGATGGACGGTTTTCCCGTCTATCCCCGGTTTCCCGTCTATCCATTTCTTTTATGCGGTCTTTTGCGGCCTCTTCTCTCCCCCTACCCCGCCTCGATCTGCAGCAGCACATCCGCCGTTGCCTGCGGCTCGGAAATCATGAGGTCGTGCCCCGTATCGAGTTCCCAGTAGCGGCCGTTACCCAGCGCCTTGAACGCTGCGCGGCCTTCGTCGTTCATCCGGTACGTACAGGTGATGAAGGACTGCGGGAGCGCACGAACGGCCGCCTCGTTCTTCAGTACGAGCTTCTGCTCGAAACACCTCCAGGGATGCGGCGTGAGTTTCGGCTTCATCCACGCGATCTGTGCCGGATCGGTCACGCCGTAGAACCCCATGGGATCGTTGCCGGGAAACAGCACCAGCTCGATGCCGTCGACGATGCGCGCCCCCGCACGCGCGGCCAGCATCATCGGTCCCGCGTGATCGACCAGCGACTCACCATTCTGCGGATAGGCCGCATCCAGGTAGACCAGGTTGCCGATGCGCTCCGGCACGCGATCAGCCACGCCCGTGATC
>CAZBKC010000606.1:0-2210 GCA_964492345.1 uncultured Steroidobacter sp.
AAATCGATGCTGGATCGCCCATGAAATTCGACGACCTGAAAAAGCTGCAGCAGAAAAAGTACCGCGAGCAGTTCGGCCACTACCTCGTCGAAGGCGAGCACCTGGTACTGGAGCTGCAGAAGGCTGCGGCGACGAATCCGCAACTGCGCGACTGCAAGCTCTATGTCACCGCGGAACACGAACACTTCCGCAGTCCGTTCGAGAAGCACGTCGTCAGCAACCGCCGCATGGAAGAGCTGACGGAAACGAAATCGCCGCAGGGGCTGGTTGCACTCGTCCCCATGCCGCGGGCAGCGCCGCCGCAGCCCGGCGAGCGCGCCGTGTACCTGTACGAAATCCAGGATCCCGGCAACCTCGGCACCATCCTGCGCACGCTGGCCTGGTTCGGCGGCTTCCGCTGCCTGCTGAGCCCGGGCAGCGTCGATCCCTACAACTCCAAGGTGCTGCGCGCCAGCGTCGGCGCGATTTTCCACGTTCCGATCGAAGTCGACGTGTCGCTCGAATCGTTGCGGGGGCGCTTTCCCCGCATCGCCTGCCTCGACATGCGGGGCGAGCCGCTGCAGTCCGCCGCCTTCCGCGAGTTCGATTGCTACCTGTTCGGCAACGAAGCCCGCGGCGTGCCGCGAGATCAACTCGCCACACTCGGCGCCGCGCCGTTCACGATCGCCGGCAGCGGCGCGATCGAATCGCTGAACGTGGCCGCCGCGGTGAACATGAGCGTCTACGAACTGCGTCGGTGAAGCAGGCGCCTGTGTCGGCTGCGTCAGAGGACGGTCGTGTCGCTGCGATCGGCCTGATCCACGGCGAGGCGCAGCGCCCGATGCAGTTGTTCGTCCTGGCCGGCATTCAGATAGCGCTTTGCCGCGAAGAGCAGCTGCTCGAGCTTCTGCAGGCGTGACTGCTGCTGCAGGAAGCCCGCTGCAATGCCGTGCGGATCGTGCCCGCTCTGCACTGCCTGCGCGGCCGCGGCACTGCGCGCATCGCTGTGCGTGCCCGCGGCCATGTCGTTTCCGGAAGGTCCCTGCAGGATCCCGTTCATGATGTCGGTCGTGGTGACGATGCCGATGACGTGATCGTCCATGTTCACCACGGGCAGGCAGTGAATGCCGTTCGCGACCATCAGCTCCGCTGCGCGTTGCACCGATTCGTGTTCGCCGATCGTGATGGCCGGTGCATGCATGATCCTGCTCACTTTCCAGCCGAGCGCGGCCGCTCGCCGGTCCTGCGTCGCCGGCAGGAAGTGCTTGAACTTCAGGATGTCGGCGGAGCTGACCAGCCCGACGACGCGGCCGGCGTCGACCACCGGCACGTGATGTACCGGATAGGCCGCGACGATGTCGAGCAGGCCCCGCACCGTGTCGTGCAGATCGATCGTCAGAATCGGAGTCGACATCACCCGGTTGACCGGTTCGTTCGCGCGCATCGTCGTATACCTGAAAATGGATGCAGCCAGTATCGATCCGATCCCCACCCGAAACGCTCTAAGGGATCCCGCGTATCTGTGACGCAGTCGATGAAAAGGATGGTGCTGCCGCCAGGCGTCATCGGTGGACGGCGCAGCGACATAGCCGGCACACTCGCGCCAGGACTGACGCCGGGGGATGTCATGACCGAGATCCAGCATCGCGAACTCACCGTCAACGGAATCAACATGCACATTGCGGAGGCAGGCCGCGGACCGCTCGTCGTGCTGTGTCATGGCTGGCCGGAGCTCTGGTACTCGTGGCGACACCAGTTGCCGGCACTCGCGCAGGCAGGCTTTCACGCCGTCGCACCCGACATGCGCGGATTCGGCGCCACCGATGCACCGGCCGACGCCGGCGACTACACGATCCTGCACACGGTCGGCGATATCGTCGCGCTCGTCGGCGCGCTGGGCGAACGGGGTGCCTACGTCATCGGCCACGACTGGGGTGCGCCCGTGGCCTGGCACGCAGCGATGCTGCGTCCCGATCTGTTTGCCGCTGTCGTCGGCATGAGCGTGCCGCACCGTCCCCGCGCTCCCGATGCGCCGCTGCGTATGCTGCGCAAGTCCGGCCTCGACAACTTCTACTGGATCTATTTCCAGACGCCCGGTGTCGCCGAAGCGGAGTTCGAGCGCGACGTACCGACGACGATGCGCAAGCTGCTGTACGGCATTTCCGGCGACGTGAAAGCGGATCGCGAGAACCCGCTGATCGTCCCCGCCGGCACCGGCTTCCTCGATCGCC
>CAZBKC010000607.1:0-2210 GCA_964492345.1 uncultured Steroidobacter sp.
ACTGCGTCAAGCTGTTCATCGCTCGGATATTGGTGGAGCAACCATTGCGCAGTCCCGCGTGCGACTGCGGTCAGATTTTCGTCGTCGACGATGATCGTCAGCGTTTGCCGGCACGTCTTCAAGGCACTGCGCTGCTCGAAGGGCACGGTCATGCTGCGCCCATCCTCGGGATGGTCCGGCTCAGGCCGAACAGCTGTATGCCGACCGGAGACCGGTTCCACTTGCTCGGGGCCGGCCGCTGGCGACCACCGCCATCATAGTGGCGGTTCCGGTTTGCTGCCGCGTTGGTCAATCTGCCGACAGGATCGCGAGTTGGTCCGGTGCGTTCCGGCTTCGGTTTGCATCCGGTCAAGATCTCCCCGCGTGTCGATGCGCGCAAATCGAAGTGTTCCGAGGCGCGGCCTGTGATCTGGTCAACCCCAGCGCGACGTTACATTGCTTCGAGAAGCACGGCGCGCCGTGCTGACACGCTAAAGTTGCCGAAGAAGGCGCCGAAACATCACAGGAGGTTTGCTGCAACGGCAGACGTCGCATGTCCTGCAGGCCAAATCACAGGAACGAATTCTATGAATTTCAGAGCCGTTTTCCTTGGAGTGGTGCTGGGCTGCCTTGCCCCACTCGCCAGCGCGGACATGTTCGCCCCCAGCCCGTCGTGCGGCAAGCCAGTCAAGCCCTACAAATTCGGTTCGCAATGGGAAGTCGACAACTACAACAACGAGGTCGATAGGTACCGTCGCTGCATCAAGGCCTTCATCGAAGAGCAAAAAGTCGCTGTCCAGAACCACCGCCAAGCGATTGACGACGCCGTCGAGCAATGGAATAACTTTGTGCGTTCGCAGAACTGACCACCGCAACTTGATAGAGCCAAGGGACAACCGCAGTCATGCGTCGCGGTCCTTTTCATGCGGTTCTGTCGCGATAGCACGATGAGTCCACGCGTGGCCGCGAGGCTCGCGCCGTTCAAAATGAAGTTGCCCCGATTTCGCGGACACTTTTTCACCCGAGAAGGAGTCCGAGATGCCTACCCCAAAGGCCGACACGATTCTGCAGTTGTGCACCTGCGCCAAATCGCTGCAGTCGATGCAAGTCGGTGCCGAATGGCATGCGCGTGACCACGCCGCAGAAGTTGCGTGTCGCGAACGGGATCTGACTGGATGCCATTGACGGGTTACAAATTCAACCGGTCCGCTTGCGCTGACTGACGTCGGGCTTGCTGGCCATCATCCCTTCCAATGAAACCGTCGATTTAGTCCGTGATTGCGTGCGTTTTGGCAGCTCGAGACCGGGCGCAAGCGGCGCCATGGTTTGCTCAGCAAGCGCCAGTCCATCCTTCTCTTCTGGCGTCATCGAGGACACCAAGGCGGCGTTTCGCAGGTGTGCTTCGCGGGCATTTCGAGCCAGGTCCACGCGGTGCGCGAGCTGTTTCGTGTCCAGTTCGAACGGGCACCAGAGATCTTCTCGCTCCATTTCGCCCGTGGTCAGCTGCCGCCGGCAGATTTCGACGTCTGCCCGCATCGCACGAAAGTCCCTGTGGTCGTAGGCCGCAGCGATTTCGCTCATGGTGATCTTCGACATGTCTCCTCCGGAGGCACGCATCGTCCCGTACGACACCTCGACCAGCATTTCGGACATTCGCAAATTGCCCCCTGTGTACCAGTGGAGCATCGGTGCGTCGCGCTTCGGCACGATGTCGAGCACACCGCCCATGACGCGCACGAACTCCTCCAGCACCTCCACATAGCTCGTATCGTCTTCAGCGTCCGGCAGCAGGATTTCGGGCCTCAGCAGAAACCTTTGCCGATCCTCCTGAGGCCGCTTCTTGAGCCTGTGTCCGAGCGAGAAATTGCCGACGAACAGGATTGGGATGCCGAACTGGCGAAGGTAGTGCAGCGTCCCAGCCAACTGCGCGTGCGCTGCAGAGCTCCGGGTCAGGAGCTGGAGTTCATCGATGATGATCAGCATCACCCCTGCCTGATACAGCTGCCGCTGCATGCTCAGGATCTCCTTGGCGCCTCCAGAGCAGTAGTCCGCTGGATAGCCGATCGCCCTGGCCAGCGCATTGAGCAACCCCTCTCGTGTTGCGCTGCCCTTGATCCTCAGCACGATCACGGTATAGGTGCGTTGCCGCGGCAGATCGCCCACCTTGAATTCGTCCGGATCGCCCAGGGCGCGCGTCAGCGCGTCAATAGTCTGCGACTTGCTGAGCCCCG
>CAZBKC010000608.1:0-2208 GCA_964492345.1 uncultured Steroidobacter sp.
CTAAGCTATCTCCCCATTTGACAACCCTCATAGGCGCTACAGCGCATGGTTAGGCCACGGTCTGTGTGATGCGCGAAAATATATCACAACCAATCTCCGACGAGCTATCCTGAACCAACAAATCATCCGCGAAGCCGCGCAACTTGGCAACCATCCAGACATCGCCAACACAGGCTGCAACAGCAATGCCGGCAAGAATCGCAAGTACATCGGCCGGAAATGCGAGCAAAGCAGCGAGACTCGCCGCTCCTGTAATCCATAGTGGAAGCAGAGCCATGCGCCGATATGCCGCTACAGAAATAGGCACGGTGCAATGGCAATATGGCATCATGACGCGCCACATGACGCCGAACTTGATGCTCGACCATGAAACTCGCGCGAACAGAAAAAGACCAATGGCATGAAGCAACTCGTGAACTGGAAACAGCATGACCAGACACACAAGGAGTAGAACAGCGTGCCACTCAGCAAACGCCCTGTAGTGGGGAAGCGCGTGAGCAAGCAAAACACAGATAACGCAGAAGAGAACGGTCAACAGCGTGCCAATGATATTGGCTGCGAGTTGATTCACTCGAACCTCAGCAATCTTCGATGTGGAGGTCATGCGCTGGAGTGGCCTAACGACCCAAGCTCAGCGACCCGGCCCACGGGAGGCGTGGATTACAACCGCGACGCTCAGGCCGGGTTAGCTGCAGCGCCTTGTTAGGCGACGTCAGTGTCATTGCTTAAAGGGCTCTTCCTCGAACTGGTCTGTGCCTGCGTTGCGGCCAAATGCAGTGCCGTAAACTGCGTCGAGATGCGGAATGATCGCGGGGTCATAATTGCAGATCGTGTTTACGTCGTAGATGGCCCAGTTATCGGGGTTGTCGGCATAATCCTGTGACTCGTCTCCTGCCATGAAAGTCCAGCCACTCAAAACGTCCTTATCTGGCAGCTCGCGAAACATATAACCAACCTTGAGCCCATCCACCGTGATGCGGTCGGTGGCGAAGCAACCACCCATGTTGGGAATAAGCTGCTGAATCTGGTCGCCGGGAATCTTGAACTTCTTGTTGAGCGGATTCATTTGGTCGGGAAACGCGCGGAGTCGCCTAACGACCCAAGCTCAGCGACCGCCGGAAAGTACGCGTCGCCTGCAACGGTCAGGTTGAAAGTTGGATGAGCCATCCAGCTGCACAGCGGGGCGGCGCTGGAGCGCCTGGTTAGGCCGCGTTGTCATGGTGATGAAATCAACAAAGTCTCTGTCATCGGCACGAACGCTCGAATGCCACCGTCATCAATAGAACCAACGACTCGCACAATGCGTCTCCTCGCATCGTCCCAAAAGAACTGCACCTCGACCTGATAAACAGTCCCGCTCTCACCACGAACCTCAAGCGTCTCGACGTGCCGCGACTCGACAAGCGGCACAAGCTCCGTGTGGCTATCGAACCGAGCCAACTGCTCATTGAGGATCTTGTGTGCTTCCGATTTGTTCATGCGCGTCCGAAGCGGCCTAACGCCAGAGCTCACCGACCGCCGCCGGAACCGGGCGCTGGCAGCGAATCCAGTGTCCCACGAATCGGCGCTCTCGAAATCGAAACGGGAAGCGGCGGTTCGTGTGCAGCGATCTTGTTCGGCTATGCATTTTCTGTTTTAGAATGCCCCCCGCGATTTCGATTCTTTTGCCATCGACGGAACTCGCAGACAATGGTCCAAAGCCAAACAGCGGACATCGAAATCCACATAGGTTGTGGCTGCCGGACGAAAGCGTCGCCATCAATCAAGGCCAAAAGGAGGAAGACGAATGCACAAGCCGCGATAAACAGGAGAATCTTGTGACGATACCCGCCAACCTGGTGGTCCTGAGTAAAAAAGTAAGATGCTAGGCCGATTAGGGTGAGGCCTAAAAACAGCAACCATGTAATTCCGATCAACATGAGCACGACGCCAATCGTCATCAGCAAAGACAAAGTCGCGAATCTGGTGCTGGAATTCTTCATACGCGTCATGCCGCCGAACGGTCAAGCTGAGCCACAGCCGCCGATGGGAAGCGCCGGGCGCGCGATGCGCGTCCGAACCGCCGGGGGCGCAGAACGAACTCGCGGGGCGGCTGTTGGCTCAAGCGCATTGTTAGACCACGTCCTCATGTCGTCTCCACACAAGATAAAACTCCAGCCAGATAAGAACTGCAATCACCGACAACGACACCAGCGCGGCGACCACCCA
>CAZBKC010000609.1:0-2207 GCA_964492345.1 uncultured Steroidobacter sp.
GTACAGCTGCGGATAGGTCGGCCAGTTCGAGTACTGCTTCAGGGCCTCGCGCAGTTCGGGATCCTCGAAAATGTTCACGGTCCCGAAGCTCGCACCGGCCGCGCTGAGCGCGCGCACGGCGGCGGCGGAAAAGCCGCACTGGGGAAAGTCCGGCGTGCCCTTCATGTACAGCAGCACGGGATTGGCGGACAACTGCGACTTGATGCGTTCAATGACGTCCACGGACGGATACCTCGGATGAGAATTCTAGGGACTCTTGCGGCGCTGACGCCGCTCCTGAGCGCGGCGACAGACTTCGCGCTGCTCGTCGACCGACATGCGCGACCAGCTGGCAATCTCGTTCAGTTGGCGTCCGCAGCCCACGCAGATGCCTTCACTATCGAGCGTGCAGACTTTGGTGCACGGCGAGAGGACACTGGGCCATGGAAGCGGCGGTATCATGATCGCTCCGCACATACGCGTGCGATTCGTTGAATTATGGGGACCACGCGCCTATTCTTCAACGCCTCCGGCGAAAGCTGAATTGCGCTTCATCCGGAGACCGGCATCGGTTTCAGCAGCTTCGCACAAGAACCGTCCCGCAACGTTCACCTCGACTGCAGGGAGATAAGAAGTCATGAACCCACTGACCTCCGTCTTGGGCGCGATCATTTCCGGCGTAGTGCTCACTGTTCTTCTGCTGCTCGTCATCACGGGCCATGGCCCCGAGCTGCAAGGCATTCACATCGACCGCTGGCTGCACATCGTGTCCGGCATCACCTGGATCGGACTGCTCTATTACTTCAACCTGGTGCAGGTGCCCGGACTTGCTGCGGCTGCCGCCGATTCTGGCGGACCGGGGGGTGCGGGCATCTCCAAGTACATCGCACCGCGCGCCCTGCTCTGGTTTCGCTGGGCAGCGGTGGCTACCTGGATTACCGGCGCGTACTACCTCGCCTCCGGCTATGGCGATCATGCGAACTTCATCAAGGCATTCACGTTGCAACCAGGATTCCGCACCATCGGCATCGGCGCCTGGCTGGGAACCATCATGCTGTTCAACGTGTGGGTCTTCATCTGGCCGAATCAGAAAAAAATCCTCGGCCTCGTGACCGCCACTGATGCCGAGAAGGCCAGTGCCCGCAAAGTCGCCTTGTACGCCTCGCGTACGAATCTCATTCTTTCGCTGCCGATGCTGCTGTGCATGGGCGGACAGGGCCACGGACTGGGTTTCTGATAGCGGTACAGCACTGGTATCGGGTGTGAACTGTGGAATCGCACCCGATACAGCCTGTGTTCCAATTCCTGCCGATGACGAATCGCTTCACTCTCCCCGCCGATCTCGAAGTGCAGGTAGCGCGAGCGCTTGCCGAAGACATCGGCAACGGCGATCTGACCGCATCGTTGATCCCTGCCGACAGAACCGCGCATGCAACTGTGATCTCGCGCGAACCCGCAATCCTGTGCGGGCGAGCGTGGTTCGATGCCGTATTCCGTCAGCTCGACCCTGCCATCGCAATTACGTGGTTCGCAAGCGAAGGCGAGCCTGTAACCCCGGGACAAACGTTGTGCAGACTGACGGGACCGGCACGCACTCTGCTGACCGGCGAACGTACGGCACTCAATTTCCTGCAGACCCTGTCGGCCACGGCCACGGCAACGCGGCGCCATGTCGACGCCATTGCCGGGACCGCTGCCCGTGTGCTGGATACGCGCAAGACACTTCCCGGTTTGCGGCTCGCGCAAAAATACGCCGTGCTTTGCGGCGGCGGCGTCAACCACCGCATTGGACTGTTCGACGCCATCCTCGTAAAGGAAAATCACATCGCCGCAGCTGGCTCGATAACAGCAGCGATCGCACAGGCACGCCAGGCGGCGGGGAAGCGCATCGTTGAAGTCGAAGTGGAGAACCTTGACGAACTGCGTCAGGCATTGGCAACGGATATCGACCGCGTCCTGCTCGATAACTTCACGCTGGACATGATGCGCGAAGCGGTTGTCATCAATCGCGAGCACACCAACGGACGGGTCAAGCTCGAAGCATCGGGCAATGTTTCGCTGGAGACGATTCGCGGAATAGCGGAAACCGGCGTCGACTTCATCAGCATCGGCGGGCTGACCAAGCACGTGCAGGCGGTCGACCTGTCGATGAGATTCGTGCTTTAGGTTCTGTCACCCCCGCGCAGGCGGGGGCCCATCTTGTCGACCAGATGGATCCCCGCCTGCGC
>CAZBKC010000610.1:0-2201 GCA_964492345.1 uncultured Steroidobacter sp.
GAAAGGAAGGCATTTTTCTGGCCGTCAACCGCCAACTGTCAACCGTCAACTCGTAAAGTAAGTGACATTGCCTGTAGGTCAGGCTTCAGCCTGACAACTCCGGAAAGGCCGGCTAAAGCCGGCCCCACAGGAAGAGTAGAGTTCAGAGAGGGACGGCTTTCATGTCAACTCTGCGCTGCGAACGCTGCGTAGGAAGGATCGGACCGGTCGCGTTTGCCGTCGTCGTATCGCGCCATTTCGACCACCTCGCGCACTTCGTCGAAGTCGCGGATGGCGATGCGCCTGTCCAGTCCCCAGCGGCCATCGCGCCGCGACCAGCTGTCGACGTAGCGGCCCCAGACGCCGATCTGCCGCAGTTGCGTGCCATGCTGGATGCGCAGCGTCGCGGTCACGTAGGACTCGCTGGCGGCGCGGTCGCCGGCCAGTTCGATGAGGATGTTCGTGACCTGGTGCGAGTGATGCAGTGTCTGGCGATGCTGCGCGCAGATCAGGTCGATGACGCCTTTGCCCGGTCCGCGGTAGATGGAACCGTAGTCCGCCATGCCGTCGTCGTGCCAGATCGAATGGCCGAGCGCGACGTCGAGCCGGTCGACCGATCGGCAATAGCGGTGGATGAGGTCGGTAATGGCCAGGCGGTCGGAGACCGCGGACAGTTGATCGACGAGCGTCATTGACGTGCTCTCCGCAGGGGTCGCCATCATTGCTTCGCGCCGAGGACCTGTTGCGACATGCGTTCCACCATCAGTATCCGTTCGCGCCGCGCTGCGGCGGAGTTCGGCGCGTAGCCGGCTTCGTCGTCCCGCAGGTCCCAGTTGTGCACCGGTCCGAATGGCAGTCGTGCCAGCCCGACCTCGGCGACCTCTTCGGGTGAGGCAAGTCCCGATGGTACCGGCAAACCTTTGCGGGCCAGCAGTTCGCGCAAGGCGGGCGTGTCCGTGCGCCCGAGGATCAGATTGAGGACATGGACGCCATGGTGCCGGAACTCGGCCCACAGGCCTTCGCCCATGCAAAGATCGAAGGCCTTCGTCGCCGAGTAGATCGCCATGTTGGTGGCGCCGCCGTAGCAGGCACCCGATCCGACGAGAATGATGCCGCCACGTCCGCGTGCGCGCATGGCGCTGCCGAAGTGATGGCAGCAGCGCATGGTGGTCAGCACATTGCGATTGACCAGCTCGATCCAGTTGCCGAGATCCTTCTCGAGAAACTGCGCGCCATTCGGATCCGCGCCGGCATTGCTGACGTAGAGCCCCACGTCGCGCGAGCCGACGGCGTCGATCACGCGATCGCAGGCGTCGGCGCTCGCAAGATCCGCGGCACAGGTGATACAGGCACGACCGGTCGTCGCACCGATCTCATCGGCGAGCGCCCGCAGCGGCGCTTCGCGCCGCGCGATCAGAATGCAGTCGAGTCCTTCGCGGGCCAGCCGGAGCGCGAACGCCCGGCCCGTGCCCTCCGATGCGCCTGCGATCACGGTCCACGGGCCGTAGCGCTCGATGAAAGTCATGTGACCCCCCTGAGACCCTTGTCTTCCGCTGCGAGAACCCGGCCTTTTTACTGCATTGAGCATCAATATCGCCATTACAGCGGTCGGCACTCTCCCCAGCGTGTCATCCGGACGCCATGGGCGCCAATGACAGGTAAACCCCAGGAATCGCGAGGTTGGGCGATCCCGCCGGTTCGGCAGGCGACTGTGGCTGACCCGGGCATTGCCCGGTTCTGCAATGCGCGGTCCGGGGGTGGGGCAGGTGGCTAAGATCCCGTGCAGTGCTGTGGGGGACAATGCCTGGCCACCCCAGCCCGGAGGACACCCATGGTCGACGTCAAAACGATGAAGGAAGAGGCCAGGAAGTACATCCGTTACGAGAAGGACAAGGCGAACAAGATCGCCACGCTGACCTTCGATCGTCCGGAAGCACTGAATGCCACGACCGCCGGCATGCGGCAGCTCTACGCCGACTACATCTTCAAGGCGAACATCGACGATGACGTGAAGGTGCTGGTCATCCGCGGCGCGGGCGATCACATCGGCGCCGGCGGCGATCTGCCGGAACAGGCCGAGATGCTGTCGGCGACCAGCAAGGACGTCTCGATGCTGTACGAGTTCGGCATCGACGATCCCGACGTGAAGTATCCGCCCAAGGATTCCTTCCGCTTCCTGCACGGCCTGACCGATCACTACGCCAAGGCGCCGGCCGGCAATC
>CAZBKC010000611.1:0-1565 GCA_964492345.1 uncultured Steroidobacter sp.
ACTGGTCTTGCCGACGCCGCCCTTGCCGCCGGTCACCGCGATGACCTGCACCGGGCCGGGATGTGCCGATCTGCGCAGACCGGCGGTTTGCATTGATTCCATTGAATGAACCTTGTTGGTAAGTCATCGTGACGAGTGACCGGTGACGAGTGACCGGCAAGAGCACGAAGCATTCGTTGCATCTTGCGCATCACCCGTCACCCGTCACCCGTCACCCATTCCCATCACGCCATCACATGCGCCACTGCGCCGAACCTTCTCTGCAGCAGATCCTCGTCCGCCATCGCACCTGCCTTGCGCGACAACTGCACCGCACGCGCGATGAGCTGGTGCGCGCGGGCAGCCGACAGATCTTCGGGGACGCGCTGTCCATCGCTCAGGTAGGCGAGCGGCAGTCGCGAACGGATCAAAGTGGAAATCGCGCCGCCCAGGCTCGTCGCTTCATCGAGCTTCGTGAGCACGCAGCTCTGCGGCGCGGCCGCGGCGAAGCGTTCGACGGCCTCTTCGATCGCACCGGCCTGTGCTGCGCCCGAGAGCACCAGCGTGCTTTCGAGGCGCGGATGCACCGACGCGAGCGCAAGGAGTTCGCTGCGCAGGCGCTCGTCGCGCTGACTGAGGCCCGCCGTGTCGATCAGCACCAGGCGCCGCTCGGCCAGGTGATCGAGCAACTGCGGCAGCTCGCGCACGCTCTCGATGCCGTAAGCCGGCACGCCGAGCAGCCGCCCCAGCGTATGAATCTGTTCCTGCGCACCGATGCGCACCGAGTCCGCCGACACGAGTGCGAGCGAACGCGCGCCATGACGCATCACCCAGCGTGCCGCGAGCTTGGCGATCAAGGTCGTCTTGCCGACGCCGGTCGGCCCGACCGTCGCGACGATGCCGCCGTGATCCAGCCAGCGCTCTTCCATCGTGGCGACACGGCGTGACAACTGCGCCAGAGCAAGTCGCTGCGCTTCGTCGCCTTCGAGACGTGCCGGCATCTGCGCCACCAGTTCGCTCGCGAGATCCGCCGCAAGGCCGAGTTCGGTCAGCTGCCTGAGCAGCGCGATCTGCACCGGCGCGCGACGCGACAGGTCGTTCCATGCGAGCGTGGCGAACTGGGTTTCGAGCATCTGTCGCAGCGTGCGCAGTTCCTCGCCGACGGCCGCCGGCTGCCCGGCCACCAGTTCGTCGAGTTCGCTGCGTCCCAGGCGCGCGGCCACCGGTTCCACTGGCGCCCTGCGCGTCTGCGGCTGCTGCCCGTTCTGCGCCCGCACCGACATCGCAGCAGCAAGCTGCGCCGCCCGCGAGTGATAGGACTCCCTGCCCGCGTCGTACTCGGTCATGGCCGGCGCATGCACAACGTCCGCTACCGCTACCTCCGGGTCGAAATCGACGGCCGCCACCACCTCGACCCCGCCGGTAATGCGCTTGCTCGACAGGATGACCGCATCCGGCCCCTGCGCATCGCGGATCAGCGCCAGCGCCTGACGCATGTCGGGGGCGCGGTAGGATTTCATTTTCATCGCGCGGACTCCGCGCGAGAGGCTGCTGGGCGAGGGGCTGCTGGGCGCTGGGCGCTGGGC
>CAZBKC010000611.1:1575-2190 GCA_964492345.1 uncultured Steroidobacter sp.
TGGCCAGAGACGGACGTGATGGTGTCTTCCGGTTCTGGCCAGCGCCCAGAGCCCAGTACCCAGCAGCCCAATGAAATGTGCTTCGCCACGTTCACACCTGCAAAAACTCTGAACACACGAATCGCTTTCTTCTCTGGCCAGCAGCCCAGAGCCCAGTACCCAGCAGCCCGCCGATGATTCGCCCCGCGCATCAGCGCCCCACCGCCGTCACCAATCTCACCTTCCGGTTGTCCGGAATCTCGTTCCACGCCAGCACATGCATGCTCGGCACGACCGAGCGGATGAAGCGCGCCAGGGTCTGGCGCAACTGCGGCGGTACGAGCAGCACGGCGGGTTCGCCGGTCATTTCCTGGCGCTGCGCGGCTTCGGCGAGGCGGCGCTGCATGCGTTCGGCGAGGCCGGGTTCGAGGCCAGGAGTGGCGGCGTTCGAACCGCCGAGCGAATTGCTCAGCAGTTGTTCGAGATCGGGTTCGAGCGTGATGACCGGCAGCTCGGTCGACATGCCGGCGATGTCCTGTACGATCTGCCGGCCGAGCGCGACACGCACCAGTCCCTGCAATTGCAGCGGATCCTGGGTGCGACCCGCATGTTCGGCGAGCGTCTCCACGATCGTGC
>CAZBKC010000612.1:0-767 GCA_964492345.1 uncultured Steroidobacter sp.
TCACATCCCCGCCGCGAAACACAGAGAAGCCTATTGCGCCGCGACGACGGGCGCCGGTGTTGCCGTGCCGCCCGAAATCGGCTGCATCGTCCAACGTCACCTTGCGTCCACCCGCCGCGGCGCGGCCGAGCGCCAGTGCTGTACCGGACGGCGCATCCTTCTTGTTGCGGTGATGGGCTTCGAAGACCTCGATGTCATAGCCATCGTCGAGCGTTGCCGCGGTCAGTTCGACCAGCTTCAGCAACAGGTTCACGCCGAGACTCATGTTCGGCGCGCTCACGATCGCGATCCGTTGCGCAGCAGCCTCGATCTGCGCACGTACGACGGCGTCGAGACCGGTCGTGCCGATCACGAGCGGACAACCTGCATCGACACATGCACGCAGATTGACAGAGGTAGCCTCGGGCAACGCGAAATCGATGGCGACGTTCGAATCGCGAATCGCGTGACCGGGATCTGCGCTGATCAGCACGTTGCGCAGCGCGGTACCGGACGGTTCGCCTGCATCCTTGCCGTTCCAGCGACTTTGCGGGGACGCGCTGGCACCAGCGAGCCGCGCGCCCGGCAATTCATCCAGCGCGGCGAGCAACGCCCGGCCCATTCGTCCAGTGACGCCGAAGATCGCTACGCGCAGTGCCGGAGTCGTCATGTCGTTCAGCTGCGGATGGTTTCGAAAAAGCGCTTCACGCCGTCGAGCCACGTGCGCTCGCGGGGACTGTGATTGTGATCGCTGGTGCGCATCGTTGCATCGAATTGCCGGAGCAGAT
>CAZBKC010000612.1:777-2188 GCA_964492345.1 uncultured Steroidobacter sp.
GGTCGGTCAGATTGACCGGCGTCTCGATGACGACGCGACAGAACAGATCGCCAGTGGCGCCACCGCGGACTGGTTTCACGCCTTTTTCGCGAAGCCGGAACACGCGCCCTGACTGTGTTTCGTGCGGCACCTTCAGCTCTACATTGCCGCCCAGCGTCGGCACCTCGACCGTACCGCCGAGCGCAGCGGTCGCGAAACTCACGGGCACTTCGCAGGAGAGATGACTGCCATCGCGCTCGAAGATCGGATGCTCGCGCACGCGGATTTCGACATAGAGATCGCCTGCCGGTCCGCCGTTGCGACCGGCCTCACCCTCGCCCGCCAGACGAATGCGGTCGCCGTTGTCGACACCCTGCGGCACCTTGACCGACAGCGTTTTCTTGCGACGGATCCGCCCCTGACCCAGACAGCTGTCGCACGGCTGGCTGATGACCTGCCCCCGGCCTCTGCAACGCGGACAGGTCTGCTGGACGGCAAAGAAGCCCTGCTGCATGCGGACCTGGCCCGAGCCATGGCAGGTTTCGCAACTGGTCGTCTTGGAGCCCGGCGCCGCGCCGCTGCCCTTGCAGGGCTCGCATTCGCCGAGTGTGGTGAATTCCACGCTGGCCTCGTGGCCGAAGACGGCCTGTTCGAGGTCCAGTTCCAGGTCGTAGCGCAGATCCGCACCACGAAACACCTGCTGGCGTCCACCCCGCCTGCCGCCGCCGAAGATGTCGCCGAAGACATCACCGAAGATGTCGCTGAACGCATCGCCGGCATTGAAACCGCCACCGCCGCCCCGCGCCGCCAATCCTTCGTGTCCGTGCTGATCGTAGATGGCGCGCTTCTGTTCGTCCGTGAGGACTTCGTAGGCTTCCTTCGCCTCCTTGAATTTCTCTTCGGCCTCATGATCGTCCGGATTGCGGTCCGGGTGATATTTCATGGCGAGGCGCCGATACGCCTTCTTCAGTTCGGCCTCGGTGGCTGTGCGGGAGACTTCCAGCACCATGTAGTAATCGCGCTTGGACATTCAGGGATCTGCGTTGACAGTTGACAGTTGACCGTTGACGGCCGGAAGAAAAAGCCCGGAGCCAAGGTACGTTCGTTTCATTGTCCTCAGACTCGCGAAAGCCCCTTCCCACCGCCGTGGAAAGGGGCTGTGTTCATTCTGACCGTCAACGCCCAACCGTCAACGGTCAACTTCCTCTCAGTTGCCGGTCTTCTTGTCCTTGACCTCTTCGAACTCGGCGTCGAGCACGTCGTCCTGTTTGCCGCCGCCAGGGGCAGCCTCACCGGCCCCTTCGGGGGCGGCCCCTGCATTCGCCTGGGCGTAAGCCTGCTGCGCCAGTGCGCCGGACGCCTCGGCCAGTGCGGCCGCCTTCTTGTCGATGATGTCCTTGTCATCGCCGGCGATCGCCTTCTTCAGGTCGGA
>CAZBKC010000613.1:0-2185 GCA_964492345.1 uncultured Steroidobacter sp.
GGGGAAAGAAGGTCTTCCTTCCGAGCCCCGTGCTCCCCGTATCCCCCGTGGAGATCCTTCTTCTTTGAGTCAGACTAACCAGGCCGCAGCTGCCCACTGCGAAACTCACGCAGCATCTCGCGCACCAGCATCGTCTGCACCAGTCGCGCGCCGCGTGCGCCGAGATCCAACGCCTGACGGCGCGAATTCACTTCGGCGATGGCCCAGCGCCATGGACCGCGCCACAGGCGGGATGAGTTCTCGGTCAGCAGCTGCCGATCGCAGAACAGGTAGTCCGGTGCCAGCGCCTCGCACTTGAGTGCCGAGACCGTGGAATAGTCCGCCAGGATCCAGCCGACACGGTAGGGCGAGACCTGGCGCAGGTGATGCACCGTCGCGAAGTCGGCCGACGTGATGACGCACTGACGCGCGATCGGCTTGAGGATCTCGCAGACACGACGTACCACGAGTTCATGACCGAACGCCCTGAGGCTGGCACGCTTGAGCTGCACGAACGCCGTCGCGGCGGGTTGCGACTGGAGCAGGCTCGCCGCCTGCGCGAGCGTCGGAATACCGATGTCCGTGAAGCGCTTCCCGAAGCGCTCGTCTTCGTTGACAGCCACTTCCGCCAGTTCCCGCGAATGCATCTCCAATGCCTGACGATCGATCCCCGCGGTGCGCAGCAGATTCGAGTCGCGCAGCAGCACCGGTTGGCGATCCGCTGAAAGCTGCACGTCGAAGGCCACGTGGCGTATGCCGAGGTCGAGAGCCGACCGCAAGGCAGGCAACGTATTCTCCGGATATTCCGCTGCATTGCCGCGGTGGGCGATCAGATCGGGGAACTGTTGTTGGATAGCGGCTGACATCCGTGCCACGACATATCGATTGAACCGCACGCAGTCTAACCCGCACGGACCCGGCAGCATGCGTATGCGTTTGCAGACAGCGCATCCACAGCCGACCTGGTATCTAATCCTCCGGATCGGCAAGTAGATCCATCGGGAGCGACATGGACAGCAGTCTCTTATGTCATCGGCGCGCCGCCGCGGCGATCGGCCTCCTCCTCGTGAGCGCTCTACTGCAGGCCTGCGGCGGCAGTGGCGGTTCACCGAGTCCGAACCCGCCGCCCCCACCGCCCGCAGACACAACCGCCCCGACCGTCCCGGGCGGTCTGACCGCAATCGCCACCAGCGCCACGCGAATCGAATTGAACTGGACCGCATCGACCGATGCCGGCGGTTCGGGACTGACGGGCTATCGGCTCTATCGCGATGGCTCGACGACGGCGCTCGCCACCGTGAATGCGCCGGCCACCATGTACTCCGACACGAACCTTGCCGCGAGCACGCAATACAGCTACGCGGTGCGGGCGTTCGACGGTGCGGGCAATGAGTCCGCGCTGTCGGCGGCGGTGAGCGCGACGACGCAGGCACCGCCTGCGCCGGGAACGTCTGGGCTCGATGCGCGTCCGTCCAACACATCGTGCCTGGCCTGGCCAAAGCCCTCGGCCGGATCGATCTCGCTGCAGCGTTTCACGACGCTCTCCTTCAGTTCGGCGATCGCGCTGCTGCAGGCGCCGCGCGACAACGACACCTGGTACGTGGTCGAACAGGGCGGAACGATCCGCCGTTTTTCCGCGAGCAGCCCGACGAGTTCGACGATCTACGGCACCGTTGCGGTCGAGTCCGGCGGCGAGAAAGGACTGCTGGGCATGGCGTTCCACCCCGACTTTCCGACCGACAGTCGCGTGTTCCTGTCCTACACGACACGCGTCGGCACCCAACTCGTATCGCGCATCTCCTCATTCGCGAGCACGGCGTCAGCGCTCGGTGCGACGGAGACCATCCTGCTGACCGTCAACCAGCCGGCAGACAATCACAACGGCGGCAACATCGCCTTCGGCCGCGACGGCTATCTGTATGTCGGCTTCGGCGACGGCGGCAACGGTGGCGATCCTTTCGGCAGCAACGGCAACGGTCAGCGACTCACGACGCTGCTGGGCAAGATGCTGCGCATCGATGTGAATTCCGGCACGCCTTACGGCATCCCCGCCTCCAACCCGTTCTCCGCACAATCGCGCTGCCCGGCGGAAGGCCGCAGCAGCGGCGAGTGTCCCGAAATCTATGCATGGGGATTCCGCAATCCCTGGCGCTGGAGCTTCGATCGCGGCACAGGCGCGCTATGGGTGGGCGATGTCGGTCAGGGC
>CAZBKC010000614.1:0-2181 GCA_964492345.1 uncultured Steroidobacter sp.
ACAACGCCTGCTGGCATTGCGGCGAACCGGTGCCCGCAGGCGTCGTCATCCATGCACGCATCGGCGGCGAGACGCGCGCGATGTGCTGCCAGGGCTGCTGTGCCGCGGCCGAATGGATCCAGCAGATCGGCCTGGGCGACTACTACCGTCTGCGCACACAGTCGGCGGCGCGCGCCGAAGCTGTCGTCGACAACCAGGGATGGCAGCGTCCTGAAATCGAACGTCACGTGATCCGCGATCTCGGCAACGGGCGTCGCGAGACCATGCTGCTGATCGAGGGCGTGCGCTGCTCGGCCTGCGTGTGGCTGATCGAACGCGCGCTGGCGCACCTGCCGGGCGTGCTCTCGGTGCAGGTCAACGCCGTGGCGCAGCGCGCGCGCGTCGTCTGGAATGCCACCCGCATCGGCCTGCCGCAGATCCTCGAACACCTGTCACGGACCGGCTATCGCGCCCAGCCGCTGGATGCCAGGGCGCTCGACGATGTACGGCGCCGCGAATCGCGCGCCGCAATGAAACGCCTGCTGGTGGCCGGCTTCGGCAGCATGCAGGCCATGATGTATGCCGCCGTCCTCTATTTCGGCGGCGACGACACGGCGGCCGGCACGCACGAGCTGTTCCGCTGGCTCGGTTTCCTGGTCGCAACACCGGTCGTCTTCTACTCGGCGCGGCCCTTCTTCACCGGTGCAACGCGTTCGCTCGCGGCACGCCAGCTCGGCATTGATGTGCCGGTGGCGGCTGCCATCGCCATCATCTACGCCGCCAGCCTGATCGAAGCCCTGCGCGGCGGCGTCCACGTCTATTTCGATTCGGTGTCGATGTTCGTGTTCTTCCTGCTCGCCGGACGCTATATCGAGATGCGCGCCCGGCATCGTGCCGGCGACCTGACGGATGCGCTGGCGCGACTCACACCGCCCTTCGCGGAACGTCGTCACGACGACGGCGCGCTGGAACGCGTAGGGATTCACGAACTGCGGATCGGCGATGTCGTCCACGTCGCCGACGGCGGCATCGTGCCCGCCGACGGTGCACTGCTCGGCGAACGCTGCCGCGTCGATGAATCGCTGCTCAGCGGAGAATCGCTGCCGGTCGTGCGACAGCGCGGCGGGATGCTGATCGCAGGCAGCCTGCTCATCGACGGCCCGGTGGACCTGCGCGTCGCCCGCGTCGGCGCCGACACGACCCTCGCCGGCATCGCGGCGCTGGTGGAGCGCGCGCAGACGCAACGTCCGCGACTGGCGCGGGCTGGCGAACGTGCGGCTACGCGGCTCGTCGCGCGCATCCTCGCCGTCACGGCACTGACCGCCGTCGTGTGGAGCTTCTTCGATCCCTCGCGTGCCTTCTCGGCTGCGCTCGCCGTGCTGGTCGTTTCCTGTCCCTGCGCATTTGCGCTGGCTGTGCCTGCCGCGATCACGCGTGCGCTGGCGGTGCTGGCCCGGCGTGGCGTACTGGTCGTCAAACCGGATGCGATCGAGACGCTCGCCGGCGCCACGCATGTGGTGTTCGACAAGACAGGCACGCTCACTGAACCGCAGCTCGCACTGGCAGCGGTGCAGACCTTTGGTGTGCCGCGTGAGACGGCACTGCGGCTCGCAACATCGCTGGCGCGTGAAAGCCGCCATCCATCATCACGCGCCATCGCTGCGGCCTGCAGCGACGAGACTGAAACGGCGATTGAGGTCATCGCGCAGGCCGGTTCGGGCATCAGCGCCACCGTGGCCGGACGCAGGCTGCGACTCGGCCGCCCGGATTTCGCACTGTCGGGGAATACATGCGCCATCGACGACGACTGCGTCGTACTGGCCGACGACACCGGACCGATCGCCGCCTTCCGTCTCGACGAGCGGCTGCGCCCGAACGCACGCGCGACCGTCGACGCTCTGAAGGCACAGGGACTGAACGTACTCATCGTCAGCGGCGACGCCGAGGCCAAGGTCGAGAAAGTGGCCGCGCAGCTCGGCGTTTCGCAATGGCATGCGCGGCAGTTGCCGTCCGACAAGCTCGACCGCCTCGCCGCCCTGCGTGCCGCGGGTGCGCGGGTGATCGTCGTCGGCGACGGCGTGAACGATGCGCCGGTCCTCGCCGGTGCGGATGTCGCCATTGCGCTCTCCACCGCGGCCGAACTCGCCCAGGCCAGCAGCGACATCGTGCTCACCGTCGAACGTTTCGATGCGCTGGCGCCGG
>CAZBKC010000615.1:0-2179 GCA_964492345.1 uncultured Steroidobacter sp.
AGCGGCTTCAATACCGGAGGTTGGGAGCGGAGAAATCCTTGCGCAGACTCAGGCGCCCGCGAAGTCTTGCCGAACTGGGTCTTGCCGAGCCCGATCTCAATGGCCGTGTCGCCGTTTCACGTCCTGTGGAGGCGGCTGCCGCGAGCGCGCGCGAGCGGGCCTTGCCTGCGCAGGTGCGAATCCTCGGCCTGGACCCCGGTTCGCTGCGAACGGGTTATGCGGTGGTCGAATCGAACGCGGGACGCGTCGCTTACGTGGTCAGCGGCACGATTCGCACCGAGGGCGTCTCGCTCACGGAGCGGCTGCAGGAGATCTTTCTCGCCGTGGAGCGCCTGGCCCAGGATTTCCGGCCCGACGAAGTCGCGATCGAAGGCGTGTTCATGCACCGCAATGCCGACAGCGCATTGAAGCTTGGACAGGCGCGGGGAGCGGCACTCAGTGCGACATTCGCGATCCGGCCCCGCGTGTTCGAGTATGCGCCGCGTGCAGTGAAACTGGCGGTCGTCGGCACGGGCAGCGCAGAGAAGCAACAGGTTCAGTTGATGGTGAAACGTCTGCTCAATATTTCAGGCCCGCTGGGCGCCGATGCCGCCGACGCCCTGGCGATTGCGTTGTGTCATGCGCACTCGCGCAAGGTGCGCAGCATGCTGGGCCGGTCGCGATGATCGGTTTCCTGCGCGGGCGGCTGACCGCGAAGCATCCGCCGCAATTGCTGGTCGATGTCGGCGGCGTGGGTTACGAAGTCGAGGCGCCGATGTCGACCTTCTACGTCCTGCCGCCCACCGGTTCGGACGTCAGTCTTTTTACTCACCTCGTCGTGCGTGAGGACGCCCATGTCCTGTTCGGTTTCGGCAGCGAACGGGAGCGACGCCTGTTCCGGGAATTGATCAAGGTGTCGAACGTCGGTCCCAAGCTGGCGCTGGCGTTGCTGTCGGGAATGAGCGTCGAGAGCTTCCTGGTGTGCATCGAGGCGCAGGATGCCGACACGCTGGTGAAGATTCCCGGCGTCGGCCGCAAGACCGCCGAGCGGCTGCTGATCGAGATGAAGGACCGGGTCAGGAACCTGACCGGAATCGATGCCGTGATGCCGGTGCCCGGGGGCGCACCAGTGAACTCCGGCAACGGTGCCCAGTCTGAAGCGTTCAGTGCGCTGGTCGCGCTGGGCTACAAACCGGCCGAAGTGACACGGTTGCTGAAATCCGTGGATGCGTCCGCGAAGACGACTGAAGAGCTGATCCGTGGCGCGCTGCAGGCGGCTGCTGCGAAGTGACTGTGCATGCCTAGAGGTTGTCGTTCGATAAATTGGCTGGAGGCTGGAGGCTGGAGGCTGGAGGAAGAATCTCCGGACCACCAGCCACCAGCCACCAGCCTCCAGCCGAGCTTCTCCCATGGTTGAGTCTGATCGAATCGTCTCGGCAGGCACTCAGGGCGAGGAGGATGCCCTGGACCGCGCCGTGCGTCCGAAACGCCTTGCCGACTATGTCGGTCAGACGAGCGTCAAGACGCAGATGGAGATCTTCATCCAGGCGGCCCGCCAGCGTCGCGAGGCGCTGGACCATGTGCTCATCTTCGGTCCGCCGGGACTGGGCAAGACGACGCTGGCCAACATCATCGCCAACGAGCTGCAGGTGAACCTGAAACAGACCTCGGGACCGGTGATCGAGCGTCCGGGCGACCTCGCGGCATTGCTGACCAACCTGCAGCCGCACGACGTGCTGTTCGTGGATGAGATCCATCGGCTGAGCCCGGTCGTCGAAGAAATTCTTTATCCCGCGATGGAGGACTTCCAGCTCGACATCATGATCGGCGAAGGTCCGGGTGCGCGATCGATCAAGCTGGACCTGCAGCCGTTCACGCTGGTGGGCGCCACGACGCGGGCGGGGCTGCTCACGTCGCCATTGCGCGACCGCTTCGGCATCGTGCAGCGGCTGGAGTTCTACGATCAGGCGGAGTTGCAGCGGATCGTCGAACGCTCCGCGTCCATCGTCGGCGTCGAGATGGATGCCGGGGGGGCGATGCGGATCGCCCAGCGCTCGCGCGGAACCCCGCGCATCGCCAATCGGTTGTTACGGCGGGTTCGCGACTACGCGGAGGTCAGGGCCAACGGCCGGGTTACCGACGAAGTCGCGCAAGCGGCGCTCGATCTGCTCGATGTCGATCCGCAGGGCTTCGACGTCAT
>CAZBKC010000616.1:0-2170 GCA_964492345.1 uncultured Steroidobacter sp.
GTCGACGTACATCGCCAGTTCAGTTCGTTTCGCGAGATAAAACGCCAGCGCCAGCACCGGCATGATCCCCGCGCGAACGCCGTAGGGTGGCGCTGCCCAGAATGCGTACAGGTCGGCGGCCGTCGACTCGTGCCCAGGCTGGGCGACGCGCTCGCGGGTGGCCGACCACATGTGCCACATGCCCTCTAGCCGCGGGTTGGTCGCATAGGGCTCAGCGAAACCCCATCCCTTCTTCTCGTCCCTGCGGTGCACGCCGGTGGCTTGCAGGATCGTGTAGTACAGCCCGGCATCCGCCGGATAGCCGGTATAGCCCAGGTTCTCGCGGCCGTTGCTGCGGATCATCTGGTACATCAGATCCTTGCGGGCCTTGTTCGAGTTGCTCGACGGGTCCTCGCGATTGAGCAGTTCACTGAAGACGGTCGGAGCACGTCGGTAGATCGCCTGTGCAACTTCTGACGCGATCGACGAAAGCGAACTGTGCTTGTCAGCACCCGTGCGTTCACCCTTCCAGTACCACTTCGACAGCACGAACGCATCCGCAAGTTCGTCCTCCAGGGCTCCGCGAACCGCCGCAAGGCGCCCGGAGAGTTCGCGCCGAGCCACCGCGTCCCCTTCGAGCTCGGGCCTCGTCTTCATCACCCGTTCTGCGGCGGCCAGCTCAAGCGCCAGCTCAGAGATCCGGGCGGCATTCGCCGGCGTGCCGAGCAGCGCTTGCACCGTCCGGTGCTCGCTGCTAGCGGTCCGCACGTGCCGTTCGGCTGAGCGCTCGCTGGTATCCCCATCGGGAAGGCAGAGGACGAAGGAGCCGGCGCTGCCCTTGTCCTGCCGGAAGTGCTCCAGCGCGTGAGTAAGGTCGATGAGTCGCACGATGCGCCGAGTGAACCAGTGCATCGTTCCGGTGTGGGCGTAGAAGCGCTTGGCCAGGACGGGCTGCAGATCGCTCAACGCCGTCACGTGTTCCAACGATGGACCACCAATCTCGCCTCGTGCGTGCGAGATGGCTCCCTCGATGTCGAAGTCACTTCCGGCAAACACGCCGTACGCCCCCAGGTGGCGGCGCTCGATCAGGATCTTCCACTGCACGAGGTCGTGCAAGGCCTTGCTCACCTCACCGTAGTTGCGGGCGTGAACCGAGACGCGGAGGACCGATTCGTCCGCAACCAGGCCCGACCCGTTTCGGAACATCTCGATCAGCGCGACGGTCTTCGTTGCCGCAACGTGAATCGCCTCACCCTTCGCCTCGGCCCGTTCCACGGCGTCCGCCGCGGCCGCCCATCGGTGCCCGTCGGGCGACGCCAGGATGGCGGGCTCCAGGTTCGCACGCAGGTAGTCCCAGTAGCGCGCCGGTTCATACATGGACCTCCAGTCCGCCGGCTGCCCTTCAATGAACTCGACAAAGCCGTTGGACTCGCGCGAAGCGAGGAAACCGAAGGTGCTTCGCTCGTTCTGACCGAATCTGCGCTTCGAAATGGGACCGAGAAGTGACGCGGTCACAGGATGAAGCGGCCAGCACTTCGCCAGGCTCTTCGCAAGGCTCGCCGGCGTCCCGGGACGCCGGGTCCGGATCGCCGTGGCCACTGGCTCAACGCAATGGGTGAGCAGCGAGCGGTCGACCGTTGGATCGACGTCGATAGCCTGTCCGATAAGCTCGATAACCTCGTCGGTGGCGGCGACCAACGGGATATCGATGAAGCGTCCCTGGACCTTTGCCCAATCGTCTCGCGCGTCGCGGCCCAGTCGCGTCGCATAGGCATCGAAGGCCTGATGGAGGATGCCGACCACGACCAGCTTGCCGGAAGTCCTGCTCGCAGCCTCTGCGAGTTCCTGGAAGAAGTAGATATCGTCGCCAGCGCCGTGCGCCGAGGCCTCGAGGAACTTACCCAACTCGTCAATGACGACCAACACGCCTTGGCGATGCGACTCGGCGGCAGCAACGAGCTCCGCGACGAGGTCGCCTTGCTTCCGCTTCCCGCTGCCACGCGCCTTACTTAGCACCGCATGGAGCGCCTGAACGACGCTGCCGCGTTTGCCGACCACGGGGACTACAAGCCAGCCCTCGCCATGCGCTTCGAAGGCTTGGCTTACCGGGCTTCCAGCCGGTACGTCGACGATTTCGCGGGCGCGGGCGCGCAGGCGCTGATTCGGGCCCACGAGCGAGCACAACATGAGC
>CAZBKC010000617.1:0-2168 GCA_964492345.1 uncultured Steroidobacter sp.
CCCACATTGTGCATTGTCAGTGATTTGGTTTTGCTCATGAGACGTAGATATTTTTGCGGGCCTAACGGCAGAGCTCAGCGACCGCCGCTGACAGCGCGCGCCGCCGACAACGGTAGGGTTGAAAGTTGCGTGAGCCGTCCAACTGCAAAGCGGGCCGGCGGTTCGCTGGAGCGCCTGCGTCCTCATCTGCTCACCAAATCAAACTTTTCGGTGTATCCCTTCAGAATCTCGTCACTGGAAATCCAGTAACCGTCCTTCACGAAGCGAACTCGCCATCTCAGTGTCCGCTTGTGAACGTCGCTGAACTGGTCAAAGACTACGAAATCCTCGCCGGACTCGACAACGCGATACTCTGAAATCTCTGTCCAGTCGCTGCCGGTCGTGGACGTAACGCGCCGCCCTACATAGGTAACGCTCATCTTGCCAAGAACCTCACTCTCGAACCGGTCAACGACCTTGGCGGGAATAACAGCGTCGCGTCGCCACGCAGAAACCGTCTCATCCTTGTTGGAGCGCCACGTGCCCTGCAATCGAGGCTCGGTGCGCGCCGACCGGCACGCTATGAGCGTGACGAGGCACAGATAGGCAAGGATAACAAGAGCGGTGCGCATAGCAGGCTAACGGTCAAGCTGAGCCACAGCCGCCGACAGAGACCGCCGGGCGCACGACACGCTCCCGAACCACCGGGGACGCAGAACGAACTCGCGTGGCGGCTGTTGGCTCAAGCGCAGGGTTGACCACATTGTCATCGATTTCAATCTCGTGGCTGAAACGCGAATACAGCCTGACTACCCAAGCCATCGCGTGGAAAGACGATCGCGTAAGATGGCGCCTGACCAGTCAACGCACCAAACAAAAAGTTTGTGGTCTGCGGCACCCAAAGTCCCACACCCCACGCCCTCGTCCTTTTGCCAACCACGCTGACTGGTCCTGCAACGTCAATCTGCCACTGACCTGTGGCAGTAGTCAGGCCGCCGAAGCGAAGATGGGATGGTAATGACGATGCTGGATAGCTGCTAAGGCTGAAGGTGCCGTCGGCGTGCAAGACGAGCCGACATGCCTCTGACAGCGGGGAAGATGCATCGCCCACAAAACCATACGTCGCTGCCAAGGACGCCTCATCCGGTCGCCTTGTGGTGTAATCTCCTGCGGACGGGTCCGAATCGCATCCCGCGATGAACAAGGCGACAACTGGAAGGAGTGCGCGCATGCGGTCTAACGTCGCTGCTCAGTGACGCGCCGCTGAGCGCGCCGAGCATGGAACCGATGCGCAATCGGCGCGTTCACTGGAGCAGCCTTGTTCGGCCCTCACACGTAACGCCAGCGCAGCCATCAGCAGCGCAGTCAGGGACAATGCACCCAAGGAGGGCTCGGGAACTGCGGTCACAATGACGTTATCCAGAGCTGCGTAGATTCCGGGAGCATCTGCGGCTGGAATTCGCAAAGGACCCATGTTGAATCGTATCGAAGTTAAGTGGGAGGCATCAATCGTGGTGATGAAAGTCTGTGCGTCGTCGATAGTCAGAGACAAACGGTTGGCCGGAAAGTCGGCCACGATTCTCCAATGATAAGCTTGATCGTCCGAAAAGGGGCTCACCCCCCACAAGGTTAATCATCGTTATCTCATTATCTGGTCCGTGAAAATCGATGGGGCGGGCTTCGGGCGTGTCGAGGAAAATGGTATAGCCGTAAGCCGAGTTCGCCAGGCCATGGGTGAGGACGTCAAAGCGAATGTCGTAAACCGGAGCAGCGACCTCAATTGGCAGCGAGATCTGTTCGTAATTAGTCATTGCGTGAAAGGCCAGCGTGTCGGTGAAAGGCCCGACCGTCGGCTGGATTGTCGGCGTTCCGAAAACCGTGCTGTACATGCCGACTTCAGGCGGTTGGAAGTCGAGGTTGTACAGCTCTACTGCCGACAAGGTGTTACCGCCAACGAGCAACCCAGCGATACATAAAAGTCTTTGTGGCGTTATCATCTCCTTTTCCTTCTGGGTTCCGTTATTTCCATTGTGGTTAATTCTCTAATCTGCTTCCCCTCATTTGCAGGCCGAACGATCCAAGCTCAGCGACCCGGCCCACGGGACGCGTGGATTGCAACCGGAGGGTGATGGCCGGCGCTGGAGCGCTTTGTTAGGCCGTGTTGTCATGATTCGACGGTGGCTGTGACG
>CAZBKC010000618.1:0-2163 GCA_964492345.1 uncultured Steroidobacter sp.
GAAGGGACGCGTGAAGGAAGAACTGAAGAAGCAGGAAGACAAGCTGAAGGAGAAACTGGGCGACAAGCTGAAGGATTTGTTTGGCAGGTGAGGGTGAGATGCGTGACGAGTGACGGGTGACCCGTGACGGGCGAACGAACTGGGGTGCGAGTCGCTGTGCGCTACGCGCCGGATGGGTCCTGCCCGTCACCGGTCACCCGTCACCCGTCACTGCTGCCGCTCTTTGCGCTGGCGCTGACCGTCAACACCCACGCCTTCGACATCGAATCCTCCAACGCCGTCTACGCCGACAAGCACTATGAATACCAGATGGTGGCCGTCCTCGACGCGCCCGTCGATCGCGTGCAGGCTGTGTTGCGGGACTATGAACGTTACTCGCAGCTCGACCGGCGCATTCTCGAGGCCCGCGTGACCGGGCGGCTGGCCGATGACGTGGCGATGCTCGAAACCGTTCTGCGCGTCTGTTTCGGCCCGTTCTGCCGCGACGTGAAGCGACTCGAGCGCGTGGCAGAGCTGCCGCTCGGTCTGGAGGCGAGGGCTGACCCGGCGCGCAGCGACGTGAAGTTCGGCGAGACGAAGGTGTCTCTGTCGGCGCTGGAGGACCGCACGCGCGTCAGCTATCGCACCAGCATCGTGCCCGACTTCTGGGTGCCGCCGTTTCCTGGACGGCGCTGGATGCTGCGGACGCTCGAAGAGAGCACGAACAACATCTTTCGCAGCGTCGAGCAGCGCGCGCAGGAACCGGCCCAGCCATGACGACGGCGGTTCCCGACACGCGCAGCGCCGCAGTGAGCGAACTCGCGCCCGCGCTGCTGGGCTGGTTCGATCGCGCCGGCCGCAAGCACCTGCCGTGGCAGCAGGACCGCACCTCGTATCGCGTGTGGGTGTCCGAAGTGATGCTGCAGCAGACACAGGTCGCCACCGTGATTCCCTACTACCAGCGGTTCATGGCGCGTTTTCCCGACGTGCATGCGCTGGCGAGCGCGCCGGCCGACGAAGTGCTGCATCTGTGGACCGGACTCGGTTATTACGCCCGCGCGCGCAACCTGCAGAAAGCGGCGCAGGCCATCGTCGCGGAGCACGCCGGCGTCTTTCCCGATTCGCTCGACGCGGTGCAGGCGTTGCCGGGGATCGGCCGATCGACCGCCGGTGCCATCCTTGCACTGTCGCGCGATCAGCGGCATCCGATCCTCGACGGCAACGTGAAGCGCGTGCTCACCCGCTACTTCGGTATCGACGGCTTTCCCGGCGAGACGAGTGTCGAGCGCGAACTGTGGCGACTCGCCGATCTGTGCACGCCGCCCGATCGGGTCGCCGACTACACGCAGGCCATCATGGATCTCGGCGCGACTGTCTGCGTGCGCTCGCGACCGCTGTGCGCGGTGTGTCCGTTGAGCGGGCACTGCGTCGCGCGTATCGAACATCGCCAGGCGAGCCTGCCGACACCGAAACCGAAGAAGGTGCGCCCGCAGCGGCTGGCATTCGCGGTGATCGCGATGAACGATGCGGGCGCGGTACTGCTCGAACGGCGACCGCCGAGCGGGATCTGGGGCGGACTATGGACTTTCCCGCAGTTCGATGATGCAGATGCAGCGTCCCTGTGGATCGCCGGATCCGGCCAGCCGCCAGCCGCCAGTCGCCAGCTGCCCGACTACCGCCACTCCTTCACCCACTACGACCTGACCCTGCAACCGCTGCTGATTCGCATCGCCGGCACGCCGGCGTCGATCGCAGAGGCGGACACCCGCCTGTGGTACGACCCGCGCCAGCCGGCGCGCGTCGGGCTCGCCAAACCCGCCGTGGACCTGATCGCCATGCTGTCGTCGGACTGAACCGCGATCCCGACGGCGTCGTCGCGACCGCCGTGGCGAAGCTGCGGATCGTCAAGAGAACAGAAGAGCCGCGAAAGACCGCATAAAAGAACGCTGAAAAGTACAGATCGAATGAAGGCGCAGCTATCCCGGCTTCTTGTCCAGTCCATACCCGTTCTTTTGTGCGGTCTTTTGCGGCTCCTTCCTCGTCGTACTTTGTGATTAACTCCTGACCATGGCCAGAACAGTGAAATGTGTGTTGCTCGGCACCGAAGCCGAAGGACTCGACAAGCCGCCGTATCCGGGCGAACTCGGGCAGCGGATCTACGAGAACGTGTCGAAGGAGGCGTGG
>CAZBKC010000619.1:0-2159 GCA_964492345.1 uncultured Steroidobacter sp.
TGCGCCGTCCAGCGCCTTCGTCGACGGCCAGATGATCCGCGGCATCAAGGAACACCTGTTCGCGGCGCTGCGCGATCTGGTCTACATCCACGACGCGATCCTCGGCAACAATCGCTTCGATCTGAACGACCCGGTCTCGATCACCAACGCGGTCTACCACATCCTGCGCAATGCACGGGTACTCGACTACAAGGGTCGCCCGGACCTGGTGGTGTGCTGGGGCGGCCATTCCATCGGTTCCGCCGAATACGACTACACCAAGAAGGTGGGTTACGAACTCGGCCTGCGCGCGCTGAGCGTGTGCACGGGTTGCGGCCCGGGTGCAATGAAGGGTCCGATGAAGGGTGCCACCATCGGGCATGCCAAGCAGCGCATCCGTGACGGTCGCTACATCGGTATCACCGAGCCCGGTATCATCGCCGCCGAGCCGCCGAACCCGATCGTGAACCAGCTCGTGATCATGCCGGACATCGAGAAGCGCCTCGAAGCGTTCGTGCGCACGGCGCATGCCATCATCGTGTTCCCGGGCGGTGCGGGTACGGCCGAGGAAATCCTGTATCTGCTCGGCATCCTGCTGGATCCGGCCAATGTCCACCAGCCGCTGCCGGTGATTTTCACCGGGCCGTCGTCTTCGGCCGCGTACTTCGCGCAGATCGACCGCTTCATCGGCGCGACGCTGGGTCCTGCTGCGCAGAAGCGCTACAAGATCGTCACCGGTGATGCCGCGCAGGCGGCACGCGAAGTGGCGCGTGGCGTCGAGGCCGTGCGCGAATTCCGGCGCGCGCATCGCGATGCCTACAACTACAACTGGCTGCTCAGCATCCGGCCCGATTTTCAGCGCCCATTCGAGCCGACGCACGAGGCGATGGCGAAGCTCGAACTGCGGCGTGAACTGCAACCGCACGTGCTGGCCGCCAACCTGCGACGCGTGTTCTCCGGCATCGTCGCGGGCAACGTCAAGGAGCAGGGCGTGCAGGCCATCGAAACGCACGGGCCGTTCGAATTGCGCGGGGACAGGGAAGTCATGACGTTGCTGGATGAACTGCTGGCCGCGTTCGTCGCACAGAAGCGCATGAAGATCGCCGGCGAATACCGGCCCTGTTACCGGCTGGTCGCATGAGTGATCTGAAACTCATCTATCGAGTTGCCCTGCCCGATTCCCGCGAACGAGTCTTCGATCTCCAACTGGATCACGACACGGCGCAGCTGACTTCGCCGACCGATCCCGATCCGCCCGCCTGGACGGAGCTGTCGTTCAACCAGTGTGCGGGCTGTCCGCTCGACAAGGAGAAAACGAAGCACTGTCCTGCAGCCCTGCATCTGGCCAGCGTGATCGACGGCTTCACGGACCTGGTGTCGTACGACACCGTTCGCGTCACGGTCGAAAGCGAGGAACGCGCCGTCGTTGCCACGCTGTCGGCGCAGCAGGCGCTGGCTTCGCTGATGGGGCTCATCATTGCGTCGAGCGGTTGCCCGCGCACCGCGGTGTTCCGTCCGATGGCGCGCTTCCACCTGCCGTTCTCGAATGAATCCGAAACCGCCTATCGCGTTGCCGCGATGTACCTGGTCGCGCAGCACTTCAAGGCGCGCGCCGGCGGCACCGCCGATCTCGATCTCAACAACCTGGACAGCGTGTATCGCGGCATGCACGCCGTGAATCGCGGCCTCGCGCAACGCCTGCGCGCCGCCAGCCGCCAGGACGCCATCGTCAACGCCGTCGTCCTTCTCGATGTCTACAGCAGCCTCGTACCCGCCGCGATCCACGAAATCCTCGACGAGATCAAACCCGCGTTCGCGGCGTTGCTCGCCGAGCCTTCCTGAAGAGAACGGAATTTCACACAGAGCTCACAGAGCTCACAGAGATCACAGAGTCAGAGGCGAACGGGATCGTCTGTCGATTTTCTTTACTCTGTGATCTCTGTGTGAAGTTTTTCGGATCAGCTCTTCGCGCGCAAACAACAATAATCGCCTGTTAACTGGCGGGCCCGATTCACCCGGGCTCTGAGAGAGCGGTCGCAGTCTCGGGCCACGGCGTTGACGCTGTGATGCAGTTCCTCACCTGCGGTGGGCGCAACTCCTACCGTGCTTCGCAACAGGAGGCACGCTATGTCAGAGCACAACAGCGATGAGCTGTCAGCAACCGGAAGGCATCGGGCCTG
>CAZBKC010000620.1:0-2157 GCA_964492345.1 uncultured Steroidobacter sp.
CACGATGGGTCGTTTCGGATTTAGCGAATGAGCGAGATTCTGCCCTTTCCCACCTGCCGCCTGCCCCGCCTGGGCTGCATTCTCGTGAGCGGCGCGGACGCCCGCGAATTCCTGCAGGGGCAACTCAGTTTCGACCTGCAGCGCCTGACCCCCCAGCGGCTGGAGCTGGCGAGCTGCAATTCGCCGCAGGGCCGGGTGCAGGCGATCGTGTGGATGGTCGAACGCAGCGACGGAATCCTTCTGATTCTTCCGGCCGAACTCGTCGATGCGACAGTGGCGCGCCTGCGCAAGTACGTGATGCGCGCGAAAGCGCAGATCGAGCCCGGCCTGAACCGCTTTGTCATCGGCGGAACGACGGGTACCGATATCGGGCCATCCCGCACGCATCACGAACGCGAAGGTATCAGCCTCATCCATTGGCCATCGAATTCAGGGCGAGTGCTGGTCGTCGCCCCGGCCACCGCCAGCCTGCAGGACGACGCGCAGTTCGCGGCCGACTGGCAGCAGGCCGACATCCGCGCCGGCCTGCCGCAGGTCTACTCGCAAACGCACGAAGCCTTCGTCGCGCAGATGCTGAACGTGGATCTGCTGGAAGGCATCAGCTTCGAGAAAGGCTGCTACACGGGACAGGAAATCATCGCGCGGACGCATTTCCGCGGGGCGGTGAAGCGACGCATGATCGCCTTCGCAGGCGATTGCTCCCCACCCTCACCCGGTACACGCATCGTCAGCGGCGACGCTCACGCGGGCGATGTGGTCGACTCCGTGGCAACACCTCAGGGATGCGAACTGCTGGCCGTGATCAGTCTGACGGAATTGCAGAAGGGGTTGCGGCTGACCGACGCGGTGCTGCAACGGATACCGATGCCTTACGAAGTGACCTGAGCGATTCGCCCCGGACACTTGCTCTTCCTGTGAGGCCGGCTTCAGCCGGCCGCGACTGCCGATCATGTCCACATCGGTAAGAAAGTGGCATGTTCCATCCGCGGTAGTGCCCCGCTTCCGCAGCCCAATGGCACTACATTGAGGCGATCTGCCCCGTCTCTTCTCTCTCTTCTTTTTCTCCTCTCTTCACTGCGCTCACGGCAACTTGCCCACCACCCCCTCCCTGCCCTCTGCTGCACATGGATGTGCGAATGCCGCGGGCGTATGGATGCGCAGGAGCGGCCCCCGCAAGCGGAGGAGGGGAAGAACAGGAAGACGCGCTTAATGCAGTGCCATTGGGCTGAAGCCGGCCCCACAGGAAGAACGAGTCTTTACTCCCGCCCGGATGGCTCGTCGCTTCCTACTCCGGCCGCATGTACGGAAACAGCAGCACATCCCGGATCGACGGCGAGTTCGTGAACAGCATCACCAGCCGGTCGATTCCCACGCCGAGTCCCGCAGTAGGTGGCAATCCGTACTCCAGCGCACGAACATAGTCCGCGTCGTACTGCATCGCTTCTTCGTCGCCTGCCGACTTGCGCGCGAGCTGATCCTTGAAACGCGCGGCCTGGTCTTCCGGATCGTTCAACTCGGAGAAACCGTTCGCGATCTCGCGACCGCCGACGAAGAACTCGAAACGATCGGTGATGAACGGATCGGTGTTGTTGCGGCGGGCGAGCGGCGACACCTCCGCCGGATAGGCGTACACGAACGTGGGCGCCTGCAGCTCGTGCTCCGCCGTTTTCTCGAAGATCTCGATCTGCAACTTGCCCGCGCCGTCGCCCGGCGAGTACTTGATGCCCAGACGATCGCAATACGTCCGCAGGTAGTCGACATCGCGGAGTTTCGAACGATCGATACCGCTGTTGAAATGCACGACCAGGTCCTCGACCGTGACGCGCCGGAACGGCTGCCCGAAATCGAACGTCGTTCCCTGATATTCGACCACGCGCGAACCGTGGATCGAATCGCAGATGCCCTGGCACATCTGTTCGACCAGGCTCATCAGATCGCTGTAGTCGGCGTAAGCCTGGTACAGCTCGAGCATCGTGAACTCGGGATTGTGCCGCGTCGACACGCCCTCATTGCGGAAGTTGCGGTTGATCTCGTACACGCGCTCGAAGCCGCCGACGACGAGCCGCTTCAGGTACAGCTCCGGCGCGATGCGCAGGTACAGATCCATGTCGAGCACATTGTGATGGGTGACGAACGGCCGCGCCGCAGCACCGCCGG
>CAZBKC010000621.1:0-1144 GCA_964492345.1 uncultured Steroidobacter sp.
TTAACTCTCAAGCCGCCTTGTGTTCGCGATCGCAGTCCGCCAGGAACTGCAGCAGTTCCTCGCGATACTCGTAGTACTTCGGATGTTCGAGCAGCGCCTTGCGCGTGCGCGGTCTCGGCAGGTCCACCTGCATGATCCGCCCGACGCGTGCATGCGGACCGTTCGTCATCATCACCACGCGATCGGCCAGCAGGATGGCTTCATCGACATCGTGCGTGACGCAGATGGCGGTGACGCGATTGCGCCGCCATACATCCATCAGCACTTCCTGCAGATCCCAGCGCGTCAACGCATCGAGCATACCGAACGGCTCGTCCAGCAGCAGCAGCTTCGGTGCCAGCGCGAAGGCTCTTGCCAGGCCGACGCGCTGCTTCATGCCGTTGGAAAGTTCGCCGGCTTTCTTGTCGAGCGCTTCCGCGAGCCCGACACGCGTCAGGTAATAGTCGACGATGTCGCGACGTTCGCCGCCGCCGATGTGTGGAAACACCTGCTCGACCCCCAGTGCGACGTTTTCGCGTGCAGTCAGCCAGGGCAACAGGCTCGGCGCCTGGAAGACCACGCCGCGGTCGGGTCCCGCACCGACCACTTCGCGGCCGTCGAGCACGATGCCGCCGCTGGAAATGTCGTTCAGCCCCGCGACCATCGACAGCACCGTCGACTTGCCGCAACCGGAATGCCCGATGAGAGAAATGAACTCGCCCTTGCGGATGTCGAGATTGAAACGATCGACGACGGCCAACGGACCTTGCGGCGTCGGATAGGTCTTGCTGACTTCATAGAACTCGACGAACTTGTCCGGGTTCTCCGCCGGCTTCGTGACGGTTGCCGTACGCTGAGCCTTCGACGCCGTAATCGGCACGACCTCCGGCAGCACCACGTTTTCCCGGGCCTGTGCGGCCTGATCCGCGCCGAGTTCGAGCAGGTACTGCGTGATCTGCGCACGCAGGTGCTGGTATTCCTCGCTGTGATTGATCGTCGTGCGCTCGCGCGGCCGCGGGAAACTGACCTTGAACTCGCGCCCCAGGGTCGCGCGTGGACCGGGTGTCAACGGAATGATGCGATCGGCGAGCAGCAGGGCCTCGTCGACATCGTTGGTCACGAGAACCACTGTCCTGCGCTGCCGGCGCCAGATGGATTCGATCTC
>CAZBKC010000621.1:1154-2156 GCA_964492345.1 uncultured Steroidobacter sp.
CAGCGGTTCGTCGAGCAGCAGAATCTCGGGATTCATCGCCAGCGCCCGCGCCACCGCGACGCGCTGGCGCATGCCGCCGGACAGTTCAGCGGGTTTGCGATCCGCCGCGTGCGACAGGCCGACCATTTCAATGTACTCACGCGTCTTCTCGCGCCGCGCCGTTGCGGCCATCTGCGAAAATACCGCATCCACCGCGAGCGCGACATTGCCGAAAACCGTGAGCCACGGCATGAGCGAGTAGCTCTGGAACACGACACCGCGATCCGGCCCCGCCTCCGTCACCGGCTTGCCTTTCAGCAGGATCTCGCCACCGTCCGGCTGCGCGAGCCCGGCAATGGTCGAGATGAGCGTCGTCTTGCCGCTGCCGGAGAATCCGACGATCGCCACGAACTCCCCTTCGTCGATCTGCAGATTCACTTCGTGCAGCACGTCCGTGTGCTTGCCCCCTGAGCCCTTGTAACCCTTGCTCACGTTCTTCAGTTCGAGAAACTTCATTGGTTGTTACCGGAGAAGAAGGAAGAGGAGAGCCGCAAAGACCGCATAAAAGAACACGGAATGTTCAAGCAAAGATGGGGCTCGGATCGATTCTTCATATGGATGCTCTTTTTGCGGTCTTTCGCGGCCTCTCGTGGCTATTTCCGCGTTCCAAAGCTGAACGCGCTCTGCAATGTCAGCATCACGCGATCGAGGACGAAGCCGATGAGGCCGATGGTGAATACCGCGACCATCAGGCGTGCGAGCGAATCGGCGCTGCCGTTCTGGAATTCGTCCCAGACGAATTTTCCCAGGCCCGGGTTCTGGGCGAGCATCTCGGACGCGATCAGCACCATCCAGCCGACGCCCAGCGACAGACGCATGCCGGTGAAAATCAGCGGCATGGACGAGGGCATCACCAGCTTGAACAGCTTCGTCTGCCAGGGCAGGCGCAGCACCTTCGCGACGTTCAGCAGATCCTTGTCGATCGAGGCCACGCCGAGGGCCGTGTTGATGATAGTGGGCCAC
>CAZBKC010000622.1:0-2154 GCA_964492345.1 uncultured Steroidobacter sp.
CGTCATCTTGATCGTGCACCTCGATACCGCGCATGGCGGCCTTCGCCTTGAGCGTGGCGATCAACTTGCCGCGGTGGTGGCTCGCGCGCAGGTCGATCGCGTTGATCGTGCGCTGGTACATCACACACTCCCCGCTTCAACCGTGCGCCGGCTGGCGGCAGCCTTCTTGGCGCCGACCTCGACGACAACCTGATCGAACGGTCCGGGGTTGATCAGCTTGCGCCCGGCCGGCATCGTTAGTGCGCCGCGGCGAACCAGCTCGTCATGGTTTGTGCGAACGAACCAGCGCAGCGACTCTGGGCTCGGGAAGACGTGACGACGCTGCTCCTGATAGGCGGGCAGCGGCACCAGATCGGTGGCTTGACTCATGGATAAGGACTCCCAGCATTGACGGGCGCTTCCAGGCACCCGGTGCCGCGCAAGATCACGCGGCAACGCCAGTCTTCCGTCAGGGGTGTTCGCAATCACGCAAAAGTGAGACTTCCCGCGCGGACATGAAAAAAGCCACCCTCGGGTGGCCTTGATACGGTTGTGCTAGTTCAGCTTCGTTTGCGTTTCATGGCTCGATACGCGGCGGCACGGCTGAACCCAAGGGCCTCCAGGGCCTCGGCGCGTGGCACACCGGACTGCACGGCGATATCGACCTCGCGGGCCTTCGACCAGTTGAAGAACTTTTGTTTGCCTGATAGCCGGTGACCACCGCCGCGCCTGCCGCTGAACTCGCTGCGCAGCACCGCATCGGCGGCAAGCATGGCGCGGTTGACCACGCGGAACACGATCTGCACTTCGGGAGCGGCAGGGTCTAGATCGTCCACGATCTGCTGGAAGTTGGCACGCTCACGCGGATCGTCAGGCAGCTTTGCGCCGGCTTCGGCTTCGCACATGGCCAGGAGCACGCGCTCGACGCCGCTGTAGACCAGGGCGCGCAGCAGGCCGGCATGGTTCTCCTGCGCATCGGCCATGACGATCTTCGGCGGCCACGTCAGCATTTCCGCGTCGGTGCGCGCGGCTTCTTCGGCCCATACGGTGCGGTCGCACAGTACCGGCCGCATCGCCGCGTCGGCCACCGCCAGCGCGGCGGTGAACTCCACGTCGGGCGGTGGCGGGTGCTTCACCGCATGTCCCCCATGACCCGGTTCACCAGGCTCGACCGATGCCCCGCGGCAAGGTGGCTGTACCTCTTGGTCATGCTGATCTGGCGGTGGCCCAGCAGATCGGCGATCTCCAGCAGCGTGGCGCCGTTCTTGGCCAGGAAGGACGCGCAGCTGTGTCTCAGGTCGTGAAACCTGAAGCCCCGGATATGCGCGGCCTTGAGCGCGTCGGCCCAGTGGCTGGTGAAGTTGAAGCCCTTGTCGGGCACGATCTTGCTGGCGAAGACCAGCGCCGTCGCGTCGCCCTTGAACCGGGTCAGTTCCTCGATGGCCGCAGGCACCAACGGCAGCGCCTTGGCGTCGCCGTTCTTCGACCGGCCGATGTGCGCGAGCTTGGCCTCGATGTCGATGTCTGCCCAGCGCAGACCTAGCAGTTCGCCCTTGCGTGCGCCGGTGGACAACGCCATCAACGTCAGCAGGTACAGTCGCGGCCAGGAAGACGCCTTGCATGCGGCCAGCAGCCGATCGCGCTCGTCGTCGGTGAGGAAGCGCGTCTTGGCGTTGCCGACCTCGCTGCGCTTTTCCACGCTGCGGCATGGGTTCACCCATCCCTTCGGTGCGATCCGGCGCTTGATGGCCCAGGTCAGCACCGACGCCAGGGCCTGATGGTGGCGGTTGACCGTGGCCGGCGCCATCGGCTTGCCCTTGCTCTTGAAGATGCGATTGCCGTCGGCGTCGATGCCGGCGAAGTACTTGGCCGGCGTAGTGGCCAGTGCCTCCAGCGCCGAGAAGACATGGTCGTCACTAATCTCGGTGAAGGGCTGGTTGCCCAATCGTGGCTTCCACCAATCCAGACGCTGGCCGATGGCCGGGTCGCGTCCGGCGTAGTGAGCCATGTACAGATCGATCAATCCGCGCACGACGATGCTGCCGTCGCGCAGCGGCAGGGCCGGAAGCTGGATGGTCTCTGCGCTGGAAGTCGCAATGACCGGCTGACCGGCGGTTTCGTTGGACGTAGACATCTCAGGTTCCCTTTCAACAACACCCGCCAATTTCACCGGCG
>CAZBKC010000623.1:0-2153 GCA_964492345.1 uncultured Steroidobacter sp.
CAACGAGACGGGCGGCGTCGTCGACGACCTGATCGTCTACTTCATCGATGAGAACTGGTTCCGCGTCGTCGTCAACGCCGGGACGCGCGACAAGGACATCGCCTGGCTGAAGCGCTTCGCCGGTCCGTTCGGTGTCGATGTCAAACCACGCACGGACCTGGCGATGATCGCCGTGCAGGGTCCGAACGCCCGCGCGAAGGCGTCGACGCTGCTCGGCTCGCATGCGGCGGCGGCGCAGGACTTGAAGACCTTCTTCGGTCGCGAACTTGGCTCCTATTTCGTGGCCCGCCCCGGCTACACCGGCGAGGACGGCTGGGAAATCATGATGCCCGCGGCTGACGTCGCGAAGTTCTGGGCCGATCTCAAGGCGGCCGGCGTGGCCGAATGCGGCCTCGGTGCGCGCGACACGCTGCGTCTGGAAGCCGGCATGAATCTCTACGGCAACGACATGGATGACACCGTGTCGCCGCTCGAGTCCGGACTCACCTGGACCGTCGCCTTCGATCCTCCCGAGCGCGACTTCGTCGGCCGCGCCGCGCTGGACGCCCTGCGAAAGGGCGGTGTGCCGCGCAAACTCGTCGGACTCGTGCTCGAAGATCGCGGCGTACTGCGTGGTCATCAGAAGGTCGTCGTTGCCGGAGTGGGCGAGGGCGAACTCACCAGCGGCACTTTCTCGCCGACCCTGGAGCGTTCGATCGGCTTCGCGCGCGTTCCCGCCGCCACGGGCGATCAGGTCCAGGTCGACATCCGCGGCAAGCTGCTCGCTGCGCGCGTCGTCAAGTATCCGTTCGTGAGGAACGGCAAGGCATTGATTTGAGATCCGAAGTGACGACGGCGCTTCCGACCCTCGTCACTCCGTCACCTTGTCACATTCGTCACTTTTTTCCGCAGGAAAAACCATGTCCTCCATTCCCGCCAACCTGAAGTATCTGGATTCCCATGAATGGGCTCGCCTCGATAGCGACGGCACCGTCACGATCGGCATCTCCGATCATGCGCAGGGCGCGCTGGGCGACCTCGTGTTCGTCGAAGTGCCGGAAGTCGGCAAGGCCCTGAGCAAGGGCAGTGCGGCCGCTGTGGTCGAGTCCGTCAAAGCCGCCTCTGATGTCTACAGCCCGATATCCGGCGAAGTCATCGCCGCCAACGAATCGCTCGGCTCGGCGCCGGAACTGGTCAATCAGGATCCGTACGGCGAGGGCTGGCTGTTCAAAGTGAAGCCCAGCAACAAGGGCGAACTCGATCAACTGCTCGATGCCAAGGGCTACGAGAAGGCGCTGGAGGCGGAAGGGCACTAACCCAGATGACGGGGTGACGAAGTGACGTGGTGACGAGGGTCCGGAATTTTCCGATAGCTCAGCACTACTACCTCATGTCACCCCGTCACCCCGTCACCCCGTCACGCGTCACTGGTCACCCGTCCCCCGTCACCCGTCCCCCGTCACCCGTCACTCGTCACCCGTCACCAACTCCTATGCCCTTCATCCCCCATACCGACTCCGACGTCCAGGAAATGCTGGCCGCCATCGGCGCGCCGGCCATCGACACGCTGTTCGAAGAAATCCCCGAGAACCTGCGGATTCAATCGCTCGCGGGTATTCCCGAAGCGCTGACCGAAATGGAAATCGGCCGGCTCATGCAGTCGCGCGCGTTGCATGACGGCAGGCCGCTGAACTTCATTGGCGCCGGCGCTTACGAGCATCACATCCCCGCGGCTGTGTGGGCGATCGTGACGCGCGGTGAGTTCTACAGCGCCTACACGCCGTACCAGGCCGAGGCGAGCCAGGGCACGCTGCAGCTGCTGTACGAATACCAGACCATGATGGCGAGCCTGACGGGCATGCAGGTGTCGAATGCTTCGCTGTACGACGGCGCATCGGCGCTCGCGGAAGGCTGTCTCATGGCTGTTCGCGCACATCGCCGGTCGAAGTCGGCGCGAATTCTGGTTCCTGCAACCGTCAATCCGACTTACCTCGAAGTGTCGAAGGCCATCGCCGAAGGTCAGCAACTGAACTTTGAAGTCGTGCCGTATACGCCGGGATCGGGCAGGACTGCAGCGGCCGCATTCGATGCTTACAAAGGCCAGGACATCACTGCGGTAGTGATCCAGCAGCCGAATTTCTTCGGCCAGCTCGAAGACGTCGATGCGATCACCG
>CAZBKC010000624.1:0-2150 GCA_964492345.1 uncultured Steroidobacter sp.
GTTAGACAGAGGGAAACTGTAGCGCGTAGCGCCTCTGACCAACCGCTAACCGCCAACCGCTAACCGCTTCAAAAAAACTCGGGATCGGCCTCGACGATGCTGCCGGCGCCCGACTTCACGACGACGGCCAGAGCGTGCGCCTGCGGCAGAACCTGCTCCATGTAAGCCCGCACGATCTGCTGCTTGGCCTTGTAGAACTCGCGGTCCTCGTTCATGTGACGCTCCGCCAGATCGTGCGACTTCGCCATCAGCCAGGCGCCGATCACCAGACCGCTCAGCATGAGATAGGGAACGGCCACTGCCTGTGCACGGTCGGGATCCTGCTTGGCGGACTGCAACAGATTCGTGGTGGCCTCGCGCAAGAGTCCCACCGCGGCGAGCGCCGGCGTCGCGGATGGCTGCGCCTTCCCCGTCAGCGGTTCGATCTCTTCGACCATGTCGGCAATGAGCCGGCTCATGGCTTCGCCGGCGTCGCGCACCACCTTGCGGCCCACCAGATCGCCGGCCTGAATGCCCGTGGTGCCTTCATAGATGGTCGTGATGCGCACATCGCGATAGAACTGAGCGGCGCCGGTTTCTTCGATGAATCCCATGCCACCGTGCACCTGGACACCCAGCGACGCCATGGCGACGCCGGTTTCCGTCGACCAGCCCTTCACGATCGGAATCAGCAGATCGCCGCGGGACAGCGCGGCTGCCCGCACGGTCGCATCGCCGTGACGACGGCCGATATCGAGCTGGGCGGCGGCGTAGAGCGCAATAGCGCGCGCCGCATCGGCATGCGCCTTCATCGTCAGCAGCATGCGTTTGACATCGGCGTGATACGCAATCGGCAGCGGCTTGCCCTCCGTCGGACCGCGCTTGCCGCCGGGCCGGCCTTGAATTCGATTACGCGCGTACTCCAGCGCGTGCTGATAAGCACGCTCGGCGATCGCGTAGCCTTCGAGCCCGACCGACAGGCGCGCTGCATTCATCATGATGAACATGTATTCGAGGCCGCGATTGGCTTCGCCGACGAGATAGCCGGTCGCCCCCTGCCTGTCACCGAACGACAGGACGCAGGTCGGGCTCGCATGAATGCCGATCTTGTGTTCGATCGACATGCAGCGCACATCGTTGCGTTCGCCGAGGCTGCCGTCGTCGTTGACCAGCACCTTCGGCACGATGAACAGTGAAATTCCCTTGGTCCCCGCCGGCGCACCCTCGATGCGCGCCAGCACCAGGTGAATGGTGTTCGGCGTGTAGTCGTGATCGCCGTAGGTGATGAAGATCTTCTGCCCGTAGAGCCGATAGGCATCGCCGTCGGGCACTGCACGCATGCGGATGGCAGCGAGATCAGAACCCGCCTGCGGCTCCGTCAGGACCATCGTCCCGGTCCATTCGCCGCTGACGATATTCGGCAGGAATTTGTGCTTCTGTTCCGGCGTGCCGCACTGCTCGATCGCTTCAACCGCGCCCTGCGACAGCATCGGGCACAGCTTGAACGCCAGGTTCGCCGAGGCCCACAGTTCTTCAACAGCCGTACCGAGGATGGTCGGTGCCCCCTGCCCCCCGTGTTCCTGCGGCGCACGCAGTTGAGTCCAGCCGCCCTCGATGAACTGCGCATAGGCAGCCTTGAACTCCGGCGGCATCACGACACCCTCGGGCGTCCACTTGGCACCGGTCAGATCGCCTTTGCGGTTGATCGGGGCCAGCACTTCCTCGGCGAACTTTCCAGCCTCATCGAGAACCGAGTCTGCGAGATCGGTCGAGTAGTCCTCCAACCCGGGCAGCCCGGCGAGACGGGCGTCGTCGACGAGTTGGTGCATGACGAAACGGAGTTCTTTGAGGGGGGCTTTGTACATTTCAGTATCCAAAAAAGACTCAAGAGGTGGCTATTCCACCGTGCTCGGGAACGCCTTGTGAATTTTCAGGATCGCCGTAAATCCATCCCTGGAGGCTCCGCAAAAACATCCTGTTTTTGACGGTCCTGAAAATTCACAAGGCGTTCCCAAGCACTACATGGCAGTAACTGGCAAACGCATGGACACGAACACTTCCCACGAGCCGCACTGCAGTGCGGAGCCTCCAGGGACGGATTCACGGCGATCCTGGAAATCCCCTCGTAACACCGGACACGGTCGACAGGCACCTCGTTCACACACTGCATA
>CAZBKC010000625.1:0-2149 GCA_964492345.1 uncultured Steroidobacter sp.
CTGTCGATGATCGAGGAAGCGGAGAAGCGCGGTGAGCTGAAGCCCGGCGACACGATCGTCGAGGCCACGGCCGGCAACACCGGGCTCGGTCTCGCGCTGGTTGCGGCGCAGAAGGGCTATCGCATGATACTGGTGCTGCCCGACAAGATGAGTCAGGAGAAGATATTCAATCTGCGCGCCATGGGTGCGGAAGTCGTGCTGACGCGCTCGGATGTCGCCAAGGGTCACCCCGAGTATTACCAGGATCTCGGCGCAGCCATCGCGAAGAAGATGGGCGCGTACTTCATCAACCAGTTCGCCAATCCCGACAATCCGAAAGCGCATGAAAGAACGACGGCGCCGGAAATCTGGGAGCAGATGCAGCACAGGCTGGATGCTGTCGTCGTCGGGGTCGGTTCCAGCGGCACGATCGCGGGCCTCGCCGCGTACTTCAAGAAGCACGCACCGCATGTCGAACTGGTGCTCGCCGATCCGCAGGGCTCCATCCTCAAGGAGTACATCGACACCGGAAAGATGACCCAGAAGGGCGCATGGCTGGTCGAAGGCATCGGTGAGGATTTCATTCCCTCGATCTGCGATTTCTCGCTGACACGCCGTGGCTACACCATTCCCGATGGCGAATCGTTTTCGGTCGCGCGCCAGTTGCTGCAGAAGGAGGGTGTGCTTGCCGGATCGTCGACGGGCACGCTGCTCGCGGCCGCGCTGCGTTACTGTCGCGAACAGCAGGAGCCGAAGCGCATCGTCACGCTCGCCTGCGACACGGGCGCGCGCTATCTGTCGAAACTGTTCAACGATTTCTGGATGGACGACCAGGGCTTCACTCAGCGCGAAAAGTTCGGCGATCTGCGCGATCTGATCGGCCGGCCCCACGGTCAGCGCGCAACGATCACGGTGGGCCCCGACGATGCGCTGACGACGGCGCACAATCGCCTGCGCAACGCTGGTTTCTCGCAGCTGCCGGTGATGGAAGACGACAAGCTGATCGGCGTCGTCACCGAAGACGACATCCTGCGCTTCGCTTTCGGCCGCCCCGAGTGCTTCAACGAGCCGGTGCATCATGCGATGACGAAAGCATTCCTGCGCGTCGACAAGGGAACGTCGGTGAACAATCTGGTCGCGATGCTGGAGGTCCGCTCGTCGGCCGCGGTGATGGACGGCGAGAAATTCCTCGGCCTGATCACGCGGTCGGATGTGCTGAATTACTTGCGAAGGCAGGTGAAGTGAGGAAGTCGGAGAAATAGCCGCAAAAGGCGCAAAAACGCAAAGACCGTACACAAAGGAGCACAAAAGAGCACAAAGGTCGGATGATGATGTGCCCGAATACAGATTGGAGTTCTTGTTATGTGCTCTTTTGTGCTCCTTTGTGTACGTGCCTTCTCTTCATCTTTCTGACTTTGCGTCTTTTGCGGCCATTTTCTCAGTTCTGATCTGATGCCAATGCGTGCTTGACAGTCATCCGCCCGGCATCAACTCTGTCCACCTTGCTTACCTGTACCTGTCACTACCATGCCTGATTCCAATCGTCCTCTCGGCTTCGCCACCCGCTGCATCCACGCCGGCCAGTCGCCCGATCCGTCGACCGGTGCGGTGATGCCGCCGATCTACACGACATCGACGTATGCGCAGTCGAGCCCCGGTGTTCACAAGGGCTACGACTATTCGCGTACGAGGAATCCGACGCGCAATGCCTGGGAGCGCTGCATCGCCGATCTGGAAGGCGGCGTGCGCGGTTTTGCATTCGCTTCGGGCATGGCAGCCACGAGCACGGTGATCGAGCTGCTCGATGCGGGCAGCCATATCGTCGCGATGGACGATCTCTACGGCGGCACGTTCCGGTTGTTCGAGCGTGTGCGCCGGCGCACCGCCAATCTCGACATCACGTTCGCCGATCTGTCGAACATGGAAGCGCTGACGGCGGCCGTGCGTGCGGAAACGAAGCTGATCTGGATCGAGACGCCGACCAATCCGACGCTGCGGCTCGTCGACATCGCGCAGGTGGCGGAGTTCGCGCGCAAGCGCGGCATCCTCACGGTTGTCGACAACACGTTCGCGAGTCCGTGGGTGCAGCGGCCGCTGGAACTCGGCGCCGATCTCGTCGTGCATTCGGCGACCAAGTATCTGAACGGGCACTCCGACATGGTCGGTGGCG
>CAZBKC010000626.1:0-2140 GCA_964492345.1 uncultured Steroidobacter sp.
ACGGCGCCATGGTGCTGGACGGTGCGCGCGTCGGCAGCTACAGCGTCGTCGCGGCGGGCGCCTTTGTGCCGCCGCGCAAGACCGTGCCCGACGGTGTCGTGGTGATGGGCAATCCGGCGAAGGTCGTGCGCGAACTCACGGACAAGGATCGCGAGATGCTGGTGCACGCTGCGCATCACTATGTGGAGAATGCGCAGCGGTATCGTAGGGAGCTGAAAGTGACGGGTGATGAGTGCGGGTGACGAGCAGAAAAGCCGCAGAGTGCTGGCTAGGCTAGTCACCCGTCACTCGTCACCCCGCTTCACGCTGCTCCGGCTCCGTCCCCGCCTCGTAGAACTCCAGCGAGATCGAATTCAGGCAATGCCGCTGGTGCGTCGGCGGCGGGCCGTCGTCGAAGACGTGGCCGAGATGCGCATCGCAGCGGGCACAACGGATTTCGACGCGGACCATGCCGTGACTGCGATCGACCAGTTCGCGGATGTGATCCGGATCGAAGGGCTGATAGAAGCTCGGCCAGCCGGTACCCGATTCGAACTTCGAATCCGCCTTGTAGAGTGGCAGGCCGCAGAGCCGGCAGGCATAGAGTCCCGACTTCTTGTTGTTCAGCAGGGTGCCGCAGAAGGGCCGCTCCGTGCCCTGGTGCAGGATCACTTGCCGTTCCTCTGGCGTGAACGCGGCGGCGTACTTCTCGCGCTCGGCATCGCTCAAGGGTCGCAGGTCGTAGCCGCTGGCGGACTTCATTTCAGGTTTCATATCCGTTACTGAGGAACAGGAATTTCACACAGAGTACACAGAGATGAAAGACATGAAATCCCTCAATCAGGATCAGAAAGACAGCGGATGGCGGATAGTCAGAGCGCTGTCGCGCGCGGCGCACCTCTGACCATCCGCTAACCGCCATCCGCCAACCGCTTCTTTCATCCTACTTCCCCTCCGCCCGCAGCCTGCTGTTGCGATAGCCATAGAAGCCGTAGATCGCGAAGCCGAGCGCGGACCAGATCAGGACGCGCAGCGTCGTGCCCTCCTGCAGGAACAGCGTGCCACTCAGCGTGAGGCAGATGAGTGCGCCCAGCGTGCAGGTCAGCGGCGCCAGCGGGACGCGGAACGGTCGCGGCTGGTCCGGCCTGGTGTAGCGCAATACCAGCACGCCGATGCACACGACCGTGAAGGCCAGCAGGATGCCGACGGAGATCAGTTCGCCAAGCACGTTGAGCGGGAACAGGCCCGCAAACAGCGAGGCGACGACAACGGCAATGGCGGTTGCGACATGCGGGGTCCGGTACTTCGGATGCACCCTCTTCATGACCGGCGGCAGCAATCCGTCGTCGGCCATGGCGAGAAAAATGCGCGGCTGACCCAGCAGCGACATCAGGATCACCGAGGTCATGCCGATGATCGCGCCGATCTCCACCAGGAATCCGAGCCAGGCTATCTGCGGGTGAACATCGAGTGCGACGGCTACCGGGGCGGGGACATCGAGCTGGGTGTAGGGCACCAGTCCCGTCATCACCGCGGCCATGCCGATATACAGCAAGGTCGAGATGAGCAGCGCGGCGATGATGCCCAGCGGCACATCGCGTTGCGGATTGCGTGCTTCGCGCGCGGCAGTGGAAGCAGTATCGAACCCGATATAGGAGAAAAAGATGATGGCGGCGCCCTGGAACACACCGCTCCAGCCGAACTCGCCGAAGTTGCCGGTGTTTTCGGGAATGAAAGGCTGCCAGTTGTCCGTGTCGATGAAGCTGATGCCTGCCAGTACGAAGATGACGATGACTGCCACCTTGACGAACACCATGGCGTTGTTGGCTGCCGCGGATTCTTTCACACCGACATAGCAGATCGAGCCGAGTGCGACCACGATCAGCACGGCAGGCAGGTTGACGATCGCGCCCGTCAGACCGAGGCTTCCGTCCCCCACCTTGCCGAACGGCGCATTGATGAGTGCGGCCGGCAGCTCGACACCGGTCTTGCCGAGCAGCTTCACCACGTATTCCGACCAGCCGACCGCGACGGCCGACGCCGACAGCATGTATTCCAGCGACAGATTCCAGCCGATGAACCAGGCCACCGCCTCGCCCAGGGTGGCATAGGTGTAGGTGTAGGCGCTGCCCGAGACCGGAATCATCGCGGCCATCTCGGC
>CAZBKC010000627.1:0-2138 GCA_964492345.1 uncultured Steroidobacter sp.
GGCCAGGGGCCCGAGGAACGCGTCGAGCCCGGAAAAGGCGACCTGCCGATCTGCCGCAAAGGGTGACGGCCCATCTGCCGCTGCTGCTTGAATCTTTTCCGAGAGCGCTGCCAGCGCAACGCTGCGTTTGTCTCGATCCTGGCGCAGTTCATTGGCAAAGGCATCGTCGTCATCTTCGGTCCACGCCATCCACAATTTATGGATGGCAAGGCCGTTGAAGATGATCTCCTGAGCTTGTGAAAAACCGGAGATATGGTCCCAGTGTTCGTGGGTGATGACCAACAAGTCGAGTGACCCCTTCTGGTCAGGTTGTCCATCCGCGGTAAACGAGCCCCCGGTGGTGGTGACGATATCTGCAGCGATTTGCCGCATACGCGCTTCGGCCTGTGTGCTGCCCATCAAGATGCCGAAGTCGATCAGGATATGTGCAGCGGGTTCATCACCATTCACTACACGGATCAGGAAACAGTCGCCCAACAAGCCGGCATAGCCGTCATCCTGAGTGCTCAGTGCGCGGTACATGCGTATGAATACTCGGCAGTTGCTTTTCGCGGGGGCCGCTTTACTCGGGGTATTCATTCGAAGCTCCTGTGCAGGAACGCAAATGGCTCGGAACCGGCGCGGGCGCCAATCGCTTGCCCTGAGATTTCGCCCGTGCGGAAGGCGCGCTGGGCGGCCAGGCGTCTGCCATCGCAGACGTTCTTCTTGATGATGCGCAGCAGCTTGCCGTCGCGCAGGTCGATATGAAGGGTAGCGCCCCCGCGGAACCAGAAGTCAGGACCCCGTGCGAGTACATCCGGGTCACCGGCATCGGCCATCTGCTGGTCGACCGGATCGTCGTATCCGCGGCGCTTCTGGGTCATCTGGATGATCAGATGATGAGTCTCTTGCCCCTCTGGGCCGGCTCGTCGCGAGATGCGCGCAGAATGTACTTCGAAGATCGGCACCTTGGGTAATTGGCCAGGCGCCTTCGCTGCGCCTGTCCACAATGTAGGAATATCGGGCAGTGGCGCTTTGCGCCGCGGGTCATCAAAAGCCAGCAGGCGCATGCCGAGCAGGCTCTCCCAGCCCTCATCGAACGGGCTGTCCTTGACGAACCACTCGTAGATGCGTTTCTGGTTGCGCTGGATAACGCCGATCGCAGCTTCGCGTAGATTGCGCCGTCCACAGCCAGACGTTGCAGGGTGCCTGGACAACCGTCCTGGCTCGAGGGAAACGGACAGTTCGAGGGCATCCAGCAGCCAGGAGAAAACATTGCTCAGCCCCGCTTCGGGGTTTTCGCCAGCCGCACCGAATTCCGGGGCATCGGAAAGGTCAGGTTCATCCCAAAGCAAGCTGTCAGGTGCCATCGAGATGCAACCGGGTACGGTGATGCCACGCTTTCTGAATGCTTCCACAAAGGCAATGCGGTAGCGCATCGGGTCGTTGGCGACCAGGTCGGTGTCCGCAGTGATGATTGCCCTCAGGTATTCGCCAAAGTGCAAGTCGACAGGGGGAAGGTAGTCCAATGCGCGCACACACATGCGCAGCACCTGGTCCGCCGCTCGGCCGGCCTCGGCAGCCAGGCGATCGACGAGTTCGCTCGCGAGATAGTCTTCGCGAGAGGTTGCGCCGGACCGGGCAAGACGGAACAGATCTGCCGTCCTGTGCTCGTAGATCGTGACAAATGCATCGAAGATGGCTGCAACCAGGAAACCACCACGCGCGTGTGCCTCGAACGTTTCCGAGAGCGGCCTGGGCGGCTCGCCATCGGTTTTCATCGTGGCACTCGCGCTAGCCCCGGCCGGCGGAACGGGCGGCTCCAGGTATTGCAGTGCATAGCGTAGTGCTCCGTGGCGGCCGGTGGCATGGCCAAATTGCAACGCTAGACCGTTCAGCAGGCCTGGTTCGCGGAGCGAACCCTTGCTCTGCGCCAGTTGATGCCGTACCACATTGGTCAGGCTGAAGTGCTGAAGCAGTGCGATGATATCGGCGAATGCCTCATGGAAGGCGAGCGAGTCAGGATTGGAGGCTTCGATTGAACGCTGTTGCATACCATGAAGAATGGCATGCGTTGTTTCGTGGGCGATAATATCTTGCGACAAGCAAGTGAATACCCAGCTCGCAGAGGCGGCATCGTTTTGCGGGAGTTTGAAGTA
>CAZBKC010000628.1:0-1029 GCA_964492345.1 uncultured Steroidobacter sp.
TCGAGGATCTTGTGCTTCACGAACTCGTCTTCGTAGCGCAGGCCTTCTTCGTTCAATACCTTCGTGTCATCGAGCACGATGGCGTTTTCCATGGTGCCGCCCAGTGCAAGGTTCTTCGAGCGCATGAACTCGAGATCGCGCATGAAGCCGAACGTGCGTGCGCGGCTGATTTCCCGCAGGAACGAGGTACTCGAGAAATCCATGGTCGCGGTCTGATCGCGCTTCTTGAAGATCGGATGATTGAACTCGATCTCGAAATTGACCTTGAAGCCATTGTAGGGCGTGAAGCGGGCCCACTTGTCGCCCTCCTCCACCTGGATGGGCTTGAGGATCCGGGCGAAGCGCTTGGGTGCCGCCTGCTCCTCCATTCCCGCCGACTGCAGCAGGAACACGAACGGTCCGGCGCTGCCGTCCATGATCGGCACTTCCTCGGCCGACAGTTCTATGTAGGCGTTGTCGATGCCCAGGCCGGCGAAGGCGGACATCAGGTGTTCGATCGTGCAGACCCGGGAGTCACCTTTAATAAGCGTGGTACCGAGCATGGTCTCGCCGACGTTCTCGGCGTAGGCAGGCACATCGATGATCCGGTCGAGATCGGTACGGCGGAACACGACGCCTGTTTCCGGCGGCGCCGGCTTCACCACCATCAGCACCTTTTTGCCGGAATGCAGACCGACACCGGTGGCCCGGATGGAGTTCTTGATCGTTCGTTGGCGAAGCATGGGAGGGGAACGAAGCGGATAGCGGATGGCGGTTAGCGGTTAGTCAAGACAAGAAGACCCGAGAACTCGGCCGCGTTCGAAAACCGGCGGCACCGTAGCACCGGCTCGCCGCCCCGACAAGCCTCTGACTCGTCGGGGGCGAGCGCGATTACTACGCCCCTGCTGGCGGGGACTGAGCGCCAGGAGGTGTCATGATCGAAGCGGATGGTAGCTCGTTGCGGTTCTGGCTAACCGCCAACCGCCAACCGCCAACCGCTTCTCTCTTACATCAGTCCGCCTGACGCCGCAGGAATGCCGGAATGTCCAG
>CAZBKC010000628.1:1039-2135 GCA_964492345.1 uncultured Steroidobacter sp.
CGCACGACGCGGTGCAACTTCGCGACCGTATTCCCGACCGCTGTCGCGCTGCTGACGGATGTAGGTCGGCACATGCAGATCGTCGAGCGTCGGCACGCGTCCGGTGCGACCACCGGCGATCGCCGTCATCTGCTTGCGCGCATCCGGCTGCGACATCTGTTCGGCTACCGGACGGCCGATACCGGTCGCGACGACCGTGACGCGGATGTCCTCGTGCATGTCAGGATCGATGACGCATCCAACCACCACGTTCGCATCTTCCGAGGCGTACTGCTTCACCGTGTCGCCGACCACGCTGAACTCGCTGGTGCGCAGATCCATGCCGGCGGTGACGTTGATCAGCAGGCCGTGAGCGCCATGCAGATTGACGTCTTCGAGCAGCGGACTGGACACGGCAGCTTCGGCCGCTTCACGCGCGCGGTTTTCGCCGCGGGCCGAACCCGAGCCCATCATCGCCATGCCGGTTTCCGCCATCACGGTACGCACGTCGGCGAAGTCGACGTTGATCATGCCGGGCTTGGTGATCAGCTCGGCAATGCCCTGCACAGCGCCCTGCAGCACCTGATTCGCTGCCTTGAACGCATCGAGCAGCGTGACATCGCCGCCGAGCACCGTGAGCAGCTTCTGGTTCGGAATCGTGATCAGCGAGTCGACGTGACGGCTGAGTTCACCGATGCCGTGTTCCGCCGAACCCATGCGCTTGCGGCCTTCCATGTCGAAAGGACGCGTCACGACGGCAACGGTCAGAATGCCGAGTTCCTTCGCGATCTGCGCGACGACCGGCGCCGCGCCCGTGCCCGTACCGCCGCCCATACCGGCGGTGATGAAGAGCATGTCGGAGCCTTCGATCATCTCGATGATGCGATCGCGATCTTCCATCGCAGCCTGACGACCGACTTCAGGATCGGCACCCGCGCCCAGACCCTTGGTGATATTGCAGCCGATCTGCAGACCGACTTTGACCTTCGAATGCTTCAGCGCCTGAGCATCCGTATTGAGGCAGATGAAATCCACGCCTTCGATGCCGGTCTGGACCATGTGCGCCACGGCGTTGCCGCCGCCACCGCCCACGCCGATGACCTTGATCACGGCCCCT
>CAZBKC010000629.1:0-2135 GCA_964492345.1 uncultured Steroidobacter sp.
CAGGCTTGCGATCTCTCAGCCCGATTGCACGGGCACCCGTAGCACAGCGTCAGCCTGAACGGATGACCTGCCTCAGCCGAAAAAACTCCAGGGCTTGCCTTGTTTGAATGCAGGGCCAGCTGCTGCATGGATCAAAGGTAGGACTTCGCCGGCCTGAGGTCAATGCCAAAACGACGCCGCCTTGACGCTGATCCCGAAAGCGCCCCCACGCGCCGGGCATATTGCGTGGCGATTGCGCGAGCGACCCCTGAATATGGCGTCGATCCATCGCCATTGGAGGACTGCGCCATGTCGGACATCGAGATCGTGAAGGTGGACCAGGGCGGCGTGAATGCGCGCATCCTGGCCAAGCAGGCCAAGGTCGACTTCCGGCGCGTCGAGGCGGCCAGCCTGAAGATGCCGACGCGCTTCACCAGCGCCGAGGGCAAGCGCTTCTTCGCACGCATGTTCAACACGCTGCAGCTCAACACGCACTTCATCTCGGTGATCGCACGTACCCGGCTCGACCATGACGACATCGGCAAGATCGAAGCGGCGATCCGGACGCAGATGGACACGGTCGGCGCGAACCTGAACAAGGCGATCGACGGTGCGGAAGCCCTGTTCAAGGCCCACGGCATCACCGCACAGGCGACCTACGACACGGTGCCGATGGACATCGAAGTCCATGTGCTGTCGTCGATCAGCCGGCGCTTCCTGGAGCTGTTGGGCAAGCTCGACCAGCTGATGCCGCTGTTGCAGACGCTGGAGATTCACGAAGTGATCACGGCGCAGGCGGTGGACATGCAGCGCGCCGGGCTGAAGCGGCAGGTGCGCGACATTGCCAATGGTGCACGCAACTTTGCCATCGGCTTGCGGCGGCGGATGAATGCGCTGGATGCGCGTGGCGGCGATGCCGATCGGGAGACCGTGCCGGTCCATCACGAGCCAGCGTCGGCAGAGCCTATGAGCGCGCCCGGTTCCGAGTCCGCCGCTGATGTCGGCGAAGCGCCAGACTCTTCGACGGAGGTCACCGAGGATGCGCCGGTCGGGGTCGAGGAGTAGCAGGGCGGATCGGCCGCCACACTCAAGCGCCAACATTCACGGCGCGCTTCGGTGGCAGTCGAACAAAATGCCTTGTCCAAGTTCCTGAGGTTCAGTACGGTGTAGGCAGGTTCCACGCCGTCGATGCACATCGGGCGTGACCGGGGTCTCCGCCTACCGACGGGCGGCGTCGCAGTCGATACCTGCCTCCTGCGCCGCAGGCCGCCTTGTCTTCAGATTCCGGAGATGGGTCGCCGGCCACCCGACTTTCATTCATCGCCGGCAGTCGAGCGACTGCCGGTTGCGCAGTTTTCCATTGCAGACCTTCCACGCCGTGTTCCCGGGACGCGCGCGGCGTGTTGTCGAGTTCGGCGTTTCCCATCGGCTCGCGCTCACCTGACCCTGCGCGGCCGCATCAGAGGTGGTCATGACCTTTGCCGGCATCGGCCGGGACAAGGCTCGATCGTGCACCAACTCCTCACCGCTGCCGGGACCACGGCACCACCGGGCGTATCGCCGCCCCCACTCAACCTGCCCGAAACCGGCTTCCTGCGCCAAGCGCAGGTGCTGGCGTTCGTGCCCATCTCCAAATCCACGCTGTGGCGGCGCGTCCAGGCGCGCACGTTTCCGCAGCCCGTCAAGCTGTCCGAGCGGGTGACCGTCTGGCGTGCCGAGGACATCCGGCGCTGGATCGCCAGCCACGGTGGCGGCAACTGACATGGTGCCGCGAACAGGGTTGCGCGACGCGTTGCGGCGTGTCGCGCTGGCCCGTGCACCTGAGGCCTGCGCCAGCGGAGGGGCTGATCGTCGCCGTGCTGCGCGAGTGCCTGGGCTCGGCGACGGCGGCCTTGCGGAGTCTTGCCTGCGCAGCGCCGATCGGGCATCCCACATTGGGGTGCCTGCGCTTGTAGGTCCTCCTTCGGGGGCACTCCAGCGATCCCGAACGAGGGGGATAGCCGCCAGGGCCGGGCGGCGGCGAAAGTCGAGCAAACACAAAACAAGCTGTTCCGCGCTGCCACCCCGTTTCGGGTTGGTGGCGCCTCAGACAGAGGGCAACTCGTTGAGGTCGACTTGGCCCGCGCACATCACCGATGGACTGACCTCGCTTGATG
>CAZBKC010000630.1:0-2134 GCA_964492345.1 uncultured Steroidobacter sp.
CTCAAGGAACAGCCGGCGCAATGGATCGCCGGCGGCGCCGTCGCCGACGCGGTGATCGCACGCGACGGCAACGACATCGTCCTGCTGGCCGTTCCAGAAGCGTCGCGCAATGCCGAGCCGAACCTCGGGTTCACGCCGATCGCCGAACTCAAGCTCGACAGCCTGCCGCGCACGGTCGTCGCATCGGACGATGCCGGTCGCAAGGTCTTCGCGCAGGCCATCGAGGAATGGAAGCTGCTGATTGCGGCCGCGCTGTCCGGTCTGTCGCGCGAAGCCATCCGGCTGGCTTCTGCCTACGCCTGCGAGCGCGCCGCGTTCGGTCAGAAGATCGGTACGTATCAGGGCATCTCGCATCCGCTCGCCGATCTGATCTGCGATGTCGACGGTGGCAAATTCCTGACCTGGCGAACCATCCGCGATATCGCCGACGGTCATGCCCAGGCCGGCGCGGAAATCTCGCTTGCGACCTGGTGGAACATCGATACGGCGGGTCGCGCCGTCGCCCAGGCGCTGCACACCTTCGGCGGCTACGGTCTGACGAGCGAGTACGACATTCACCTGTACAACCTGCGCGCCAAGGCCTGGCCGCTGGTGATCGGCGATCCGTCGCGCATTCTCGAAGAAGCCGGTCGACGTCTGTATGCGGGCGAAAGCGCCGCATTGCCGGATGCCGGCGACGTGACCATCGACTTCGATCTCGGCGAGGAAGCGCACGCACTGGCGAAGGAAGTGCATGCCTTCTTCGAAAAGACTCTCACGCCGGAACTGCGCGCCAAGGCGCATTACTCTTTCGATGGGCATGACGCCGGCGTACACCGCAAGCTCGCCGAGGCGGGCCTGCTGTTTCCGTCGTGGCCGAAAGAGTGGGGCGGCCGGGCCGCGCCTGCTTATGCCATGAACGCGCTGCACCAGGCGTGGGAGGAAGTGGGCTGGAGCAGTCACGCGATCAGCACCACTGGTCTCGTCGGCGCCATGATCCGCCTGTTCGGCGGCGAAGAGCTGAAGCGCGAAGTCCTGACGAAAATCATTTCCGGCGAGGTCGTCTGCAGCCTCGGCTATTCGGAGCCGGGCTGCGGCTCGGATGTGTTCGCCGCGCAGACGCGCGCCACGCGCGACGGCGACGAATGGCGCATCGACGGCTCCAAGATGTTCACCAGCGGCGCGAATATCGCTGACTATGTGTTGATGCTCACGCGCACCAATCCAGATGTGCCGAAGCACAAGGGCCTGACGATGTTCGTCGTGCCGCTCAAGTCACCGGGCGTTTCGATCCAGCCCGTGTTCACGTTCCAGGACGAGCGCACCAACATCACTTACTACGACGGCGTCAAGGTCAAGGACAGCTATCGGCTCGGCCCGGTCGACGGCGGCGTCAAGGTGATGGCCGGCGCGCTCGAGATGGAGCATGGCGGCGGCTTCTCCAAGAGCCAGCGGCACATGGTGCACGCGGCCGAGGACCTGTGCCGGGAGATTCAATATCGCGGCCGGCCGCTGATCGACGATGCGGACGCGCAGGTTCGACTCGCACGCGCCACGGTACACACGCTCTTGTCCGAAGTGATCGCCTATCGCGCCGTGTGGTGGGCAGTGCAGAAGCAGCCGAACATGGCGTATGGACCGATGGCCAAGCTGTTCTCCTCCGAGAAATTCCTCAAGGACTCGGCGGACCTGCTGGATCTCACCGCGCCGTATTCGCTGTCCAAGCGCAAGGGCCCGGCGGGTTTCCTGAACCAGTGCTATCGCCACGCGCAGGGCACGACCATCTATGGCGGCACGAGCGAAGTGCATCGCAGCCAGATTGCCGAGCGTAATCTCGGCCTGCCGCGTACGCGCGCCTGAGAGTTCCCAACGAAATGAATTGTGAGACGCTCCAAGGAGTTCGCCGTGACTGACGCTGCGCATCTGCTGGTTCAGGAAGACGCCGGCATTCTCATCGCGACGCTGAATCGCCCCGACAAGCTCAACGCGATCAGCGCCGGGATGATGGGGTTGTTCGAACCCGCGCTGCACCGCTTCCGCGACACGCCCGAACTTAAGGTCATGCTGGTGCGCGCCACCGGCCGCTACTTCTGCGCGGGCGCCGACCTGCGCGGCGGCGATCAGGGTCCGTCGAAGACAGCCTCGCAGATCCGCG
>CAZBKC010000631.1:0-2130 GCA_964492345.1 uncultured Steroidobacter sp.
TGAGCACGCGGGTCTTGCCGCTGCCAGCGCCGGCGAGCACGAGCGTCGGTACGAGCGGCGCGGTGACGGCCGCGCGCTGTTCGTCATTCAAACCGGACAGAATGTGGGAAACGTCCATGATCAGACGCGCGGCGCGGACCGGGGATTCAGGCGGGTGCGGTCGATCGAATGGCTCATTGCGCGGGACTCGTTGCGCGGCATTGCGTGGACAGGGGCGGAGCGTCTGGAGGGCGGCGATTGTAGCTTGCCCGGCGAGTCATCACGAGTCGGGTACCGACTCATGCAATCGCGTGCCGTATTGGCGGCGGCGCCGTACTGCGCGTTATTCTGGCGTGGCCATCACCATGACCGGATGGCAGGTTCGCTTGCGCCCTGGGGAGGTTCGCAATGTGTCGGTGTCGCCTGATGGGTCTGTCGATCGTAGGACTGGTGCTGTTGGTCGGGTGCAGCCGACCGGGCGAAGCACCCGCGCCCGCGACACCGCCGCCGCCCAGGCCGTCGACATCCACCGAACTGTCGTCGGGACCTGTCGAAGAAGCACCCGCGGAATCCAGCCTGGCGATCAAGCGCGGCATCGTCACGGGCGAAGGCGATCATGCGACCTTTCGCGGCTGCGACGATCCGACCGGGCTGTGGCTGGTCGATGGCGAAGGGACGCTGACGCAATTGCTGACGGAGGACACGACCTCGCTGTATGTCGAAACCTACGGCGAACGAGGCCCGGTACCGGATGACCTGCCGGCGCCGAAGGGCGAGGCCGGTGCCTTCGTGCTCGAGCAATTGCTCTACGCAGCGTCGACCGCCGAGGGCCGTGGCTGCGACCGGCCGATCCCCGACAATGTCGTGTCGGCGCGCGGCAATGAGCCGTTCTGGGCAGCAGAGGTTACTCAGACCGGCATGGTCTGGAAGCAACCGCAGGAGCCGAAGGAACTCACTCTCGGTGAGCTGCAGGCGGAAGACGCGGAAGGCACCGTCGGCTATCGCGCGAGCGACGCACGACACAAACTCGAACTGCAGATCGAGGCACAGGCCTGTCGTGATTCCATGTCCGGCGAATACTTCGCCTTCGCGGCACGCGCGGTGCTGGACGGCAAGGAATTCAGAGGCTGTGCCCGCGTCGGGAAGCAGGACGCTCCGTAAACGTGCGTCGACGCTGCGTATAACGGAAAGTCAGCACGACGATCAGTGCGATCACCGGATCGGTGATCGATGCACCGCGGCCCGGCAGCCACAGCTGCAGAAACTCCGTGGCACACACCAGCGCCAGCACGATACCCGCTGCGAGCTGGAACGAGGTGCCGGCGTAACGCAGGATCCACAGCAGTGCGGCAAACAGGAAGGCCGTGCCGAAGAGCCCGCTCCAGTCGATGGGAAATCCTGCAGCGGACCAGCCGAGAAACGGCCAGAAATCGAACGCCGGCGCAGGACGGGTGAAGGCAAACGGGGTCAGGCGCTCGAACGTGAATACCGCCAGCATCGCCGCGAGCAGCAGCAGGCGCTTGGGACCCGGCCTCATGCGGTACATCAGCACGATGATCGGTACCAGTGCGATCAGTGCCACCAGCTCCGACGGGACGAACGCCTGATTGGCGACGACGAGACGGCCGACCAGCATGGCCGCGATCATGATCAGCAGCGCTTCGAGCATATGCGCACGACTCACCAGCGCCGCGAGCGCCTGCGAAACCACCAGCCAGTAGGTCAGCCAGATCAGCGTCTCCGTGACATCGATCTGCGGCCGGAACAGCGGTTGCAACGCCGCCTTGAGCTTGCCCAGATCGAACTGTGGCACGAAGGGCGCGAGTCGCCACAGCAGCCAGGACACGATCAGCAGCAGGGAGGCCGGATCGCGATGCGGCTTTTCCGCCCGTCGCGGCAGATGCATCAGGCCGCCCATCTTGTCCCAGACCACTCCCGCCGTTGCACCGATCAATGCGCCGAGTGCATTGAGCGTCAGGTCCGTGAGACTCGGTACGCGAGCGGAGATGTAGACCTGTGCCACCTCGACAACGAAAGAGAGCAGCGAACCCAGCGCGACGGTCACGACGACGGCTGCGCTGCGTCGCATACGGGATGACAGCCACAGGAACAGACAGAAGCCGAGCGGCAGGTACAACAGCACGTTCGCAA
>CAZBKC010000632.1:0-2127 GCA_964492345.1 uncultured Steroidobacter sp.
GTACTGCCCTCCGAAGGCAGGGGTCACTGGTTCGAATCCAGTCGGGCGCGCCACTCTCTTTGCCACTCTGCATCGCGACTCGCTATTGTTGCCGCCGTCATTCCGACGAGCCGAGCATTCGCTCATGTCCACTCAAGAGCAGACCCTTGCCGGCCGCACGATCGCTGTGCCGGAAACCCGCGAACTGGACGTTTTCTCCGCGATGCTGGAACGCCGTGGGGCGACGGTGTTGCGCTGTCCGCTGGTCGCGATTCTGGATGCGCCCGATCCGCGACCGGTGCTGGAATGGGTTCGCAGGTTCAATGCGGACGCCTTTCACGACCTGATCCTGCTGACCGGCGAGGGCTTGCGTCGCATCCTGCGCTGCATCGACCTGCATGCGCCCGACCTTCGCGACGAGTTCATCCGTGCGCTCACCCGCGTGCGCAGGATCACGCGCGGTCCGAAGCCGGCGAAGGCGCTGCGCGAGTTGGGATTGAAGCCGGACATCGCTGCCGAAGTTCCGACGACCGAAGGCGTCATCGACTCCCTGCGCAAGGCGGGAGGCCTGTCGGCGCGCACTGTCGGCGTGCAGTTGTACGGCACCGAGCCCAACCTGCCGCTGGTGAATTTTCTGCGCGATGCCGGCGCCATCGTGACGACGGTTGCACCGTACGTCTATGCGGACAAGGCTGACGACGAAGCCGTGCGCGAGCTGCTGACGAAGATGGCGAATGGCGAGGTGGATGTGATCGCCTTCACCAGCACACCGCAGGTCGAGCGGCTGTTCGTTGTTGGTCCGCCCGATCTCGTGAAGACTGCCCTTGAGCGCACCGAGATCGCGGCGATCGGTCCGGTCGTCGCCGATGCACTGGCGCGTCACAACGTCACCGCGCGCCTCATGCCGCAGGATTCCTTTTTCATGAAGCCGCTCACCAGTGCCATGGAAGATGGACTCGGGCCGCGCACCGGCACCTGACGTGGTACTTGCCACAATCGGCCTGCCGGCGGTGAGGGAGTAGAACGGCCCGCATCGCAAGTGGGGAGGCAGGTCCGTGAGAATTGCGTTGATCGGAGCGAGCGGCAGGGTTGGATCGCGACTGGCCACGGAATTCATCGAACGGGGGCACACCGTCACTGGCATCGTGCTGCATCCGGAAAACGCACCGCCCCGCCAACGGCCGAGCATCGTCAAGGGCGACGCCCGCGACGGCGCGGCGCTGGCCCCGCTGGTTGCCGGGCATGACGTCGTCGTCAGCGCCGCCCGGTTTCTCGACAGCAACGAACGCTCGACGATCGACGCCGTCAAGGCGGCCGGCGTACCGCGCCTGATGGTCGTCGGTGGCGCGGGGAGCATGGAAATCGCACCCGGCAGAAAATTGATGGATACGCCGGATTTTCCTGCCGCGTACAGACCGGAGGCGTCTGCCGGCGGCGCATTTCTCGACGCGCTGCGCCAGGAACCGGATCTGGACTGGACCTGTGTTTCGCCGTCGGCCGAGTTCGTCCCCGGACAACGCACGCAGCAGTTCCGTCTGGGGGGCGATGAACTGCTCACCGATACGCGCGGCCGCAGCTGGATTTCGATGGAGGACTACGCCATCGCCTTCGCGGACGAACTGGAAAAGCCGGCGCACCGGCGCCAGCGGTTCACCGTCGGTTATTGATTCGGGAGCGACCGATCAGATGTTGGACGGCCAGAAGATCCTGATCACGGGGGCGACCGGCAAGATCGCCGGGCCGATTGCGCGGGCGCTCGCCAAGCGCAACGAAGTGTGGGGTGCGGCGCGCCTCGCCAGGCAGGAAGATCGTGACAAGCTGACCGCTGCAGGCATTCGCCCGCTGCCGCTCGACATGGCGACCGGCGATTTCTCCGCAGTGCCCGATGATTTCAACTATGTGTTTCATGCCGCCGTCGATCCGGGTCGCGACGACTGGCGTCGATGCGTCACGACCAACGCGCATCACTCCGGCAAGCTGATGATTCATTGCCGCAAGGCGAAGGGCTTCGTCTTCAGTTCCAGCGGCTCCGTGTACGGCTATCAGGGACAGCGACCGCTGATGGAAGCAGACGGTCCCGGTGTACCGCTGCGTGCCAACTACAGCTTCTCGAAGATCGCCGGCGAAGCGGTTTGCTCGCTGGTGTCC
>CAZBKC010000633.1:0-2124 GCA_964492345.1 uncultured Steroidobacter sp.
GTCTGGGCCATGCTGATCATCGGCTACAAGGCCGTGCTGGTGCGGCGCGAACGCCAGTTCCTGGACCGCGACCTCATCCATGTGCCGGAGGGCATCAAGGTCCTGCCCGAGGATGCCAAGGATTACGCGCGGCAGCTCGAATCGCTGCCCGAGGAGGACAAGTCGCGCCTGGTGGTGCGCGCGCTGCAGCGCTCGCTGGATCGCTTCGCGGCCACGCGTAGCATCCGCGACTCCGCGGAAACCTCCAGCGCCGTCTGCGATTCCGAGGCCGATCGACTCGATTCGAGTCTTGCCATGATCCGTTACATCGCCTGGGCGATTCCGGCCATCGGCTTCATCGGCACCGTGCGCCACATCGGTGACGCGCTGCTGCAAGCCAATCAGGCCGTGAGCGGCGACATCACCTCGGTGACGTCGAGCCTGGGTATCGCCTTCAACGCCACGTTCGTCGCGCTGTCGCTCACCATCGTGCTCATGTTCTTCCTGCACCAGTTGCAGCAGTCGCAGGAGCAACTCGTGCACGATACGGATCACTGGATCGATCAGCGGCTGATCCGGCATATGCAGGTGAGGTGAGCGCTTCGCGCCGTTGGCCGTTGACGGTTGACAGCCAGAAGCGGAAATCAAGACTCGATACTTCCGGCCGTCAACCGTAAACCGTAGACCGTCAACTCATTTCATGCTCTCACTCGAACTCATCGACGCCGGCCTGACCCTCGCGCAACAGCGCGACGATGCCCCTGCGTCCGTGCTCGGCATTGCACCCGGTGTTGCCGTGCTCGAAGAGAATGCGACGCTCACTGGCGATGCCGCGGCGCCGAAGCTGCGGCTGCAGCCGCTGCTGGCGCAGACGAATTTCTGGCGCGGCCTGAGCACCGAGCCGCTGGTGCGGCCGTCGCGTCTGGTGCGGACCAATGCGGACACGGCCTTTGCGCAGGCCAATGCCCTGCTGGAGCCGCACAAGTCCGATGCCGAAGGTGTGCTGCTGGCGGTGCCTGCGGGGTACACGCGCGAACAACTCGGCCTGCTGCTGGGCGTCATCAACGAAACCGGCGTGCGTGTCGCCGGCGTGGTGGATGCCGCGCTTGCCGCCTGCAGTCTCGCGGCCGCACCCGCGCGCATCCTGCATCTCGATCTGGAGCTGCATCAGGCACTGTTGACCGTACTCGACTACGCCGGTAACGGCTTGAAGCGCAATCGCTATGAAATCGCACCCCGTCGCGGCCTGCTGTCGCTGCAACAGGCGTGGATGCAGATGATTGCGGAAGCTTTCGTACGCAACACGCGCTTCGATCCGCTGCACGATGCCGCGAGCGAACAGCGTCTGCTCAATCAGCTGCCGCAGTGGCTGGAGCAACTGTCTGCGAATGAAACGCTGACCCTGTCGCTGCAGTTCGGCGATCGACCGCTCGAGATCGAGCTCTCACGGGTGCAGTTCGTGGCCGCCGCGGAGGCTCACTATGCCGAACTCGTGAAGCTCGTGCAGGACGCGCGCGTGGCCGGCCTGCCCATCGAGTTGCGCGTCTCGCATCGCGTTGCCGCGCTGCCGGGTCTGCTGGAGCGGTTCGCGGCACTGCGCGACTGCGCGGTGCAATCGCTGCCGCAAGGTGCGGCTGCGCTCGGTGCCTTGACGCATCGGCGAGCCATTCAGCGGGCGACGGACGCGCTGGCACTGGTGTACCAGTTGCCGGTGGCACGGGCGGAAGGCAATGCGACCGTCGAGTACGAAAGCACGCCGCCGCAACTGCGACCCACGCATGTGCTCTTCCAGGGTCGTGCGTGGCGCATTTCCGACGCGCCGCTGGCGATCGGCTGGTCGCCGCCGCCGGGACGCTCGCTGGTACTGCCATCGGCGGCACCCGGCGTGTCGCGCGCCCATTGCACGCTGGTGCGACGCAACGGCTCGGTCCTGGTCGAGGATCGCAGCACGTACGGCTCGTATGTCAACGAAGAACGGGTGGTCGGCCAGAGCATACTCACCGTTGGCGACCGGCTCCGGCTCGGCTCCCCGGGCGTCACACTCGACATGATTCAACTGGTCCAGGACGATGGCGCGCCGCAAGACTGAAGTCTTCAGCATGTCGTTTCTCGACTGCATCACCTGCGCGTTCGGGTCGGTGGTGC
>CAZBKC010000634.1:0-2116 GCA_964492345.1 uncultured Steroidobacter sp.
CGCGAGGGAGCGCGCCATCGAGATGCGTCGGCACCTGGACGACGGCATAGACCCGCGTCGTGCCCGCCCCCGCCGTCAACCGCACAAGGTCGCGCAGGCTGTGTCCGCCGCGGTTGCCGATCACAACAATAAGCACGCGATCGAGACTCTGATCCACGAGTTTGTGGAACGCCACGTCAAGCCGACACGCAAGCGTCCTGAGTACGCGATCCGCATCTTGGACAACGAAGTGCTGCCGGAATGGAAAGGCCGTGACGCGCGCACCATCCAGCCACATGAAGTGATCGAACTACTCGACAAGATCGTTGAGCGCGGCTCTCGAGTGATGGCGAACCGCACGGCCGCGATCCTTACTCAGATGTTCAAGTTCGGCATCCATCGCCGGATCGTGACTGCGACGCCGGTGCAGCTCCTCTATCGTCCTGGCGGCAAGGAGAAGCCGCGGGAACGATCGCTGTCCGATGCTGAGTTGAAAGCCTTTCTCACGAATGTCGACGAGGTGCACCGCGAAACTCGTACGGCTGCGTCGCTGAAGTTGTTGCTGCTGACCGGACAGAGGCGCGGCGAGCTCGCCCTCGCCCGCTGGTCGAATGTCGACCTGAAGGCAAAGACCTGGACGATTCCTGATGTAGACGCAAAGGCCGGCAAGGGTCATGTCGTGCCGCTCTCTGATTCGGCTGTCGCCGAGTTCGCAGTGCTGAAGAAACTGACGAAGAAATCGAAGTTTGTATTCGCTGACGAGGACAGCACGGCGCCGGCCGATCCCAAGCTCATTACACGCAGCGTGGCGCGCTGTCAGGCGACCTGGAAGACCAAGGGGGTCGCAGCCTTCACTCCGCACGATCTGCGCCGTACGTGCCGCACGGGACTGGCCAAGCTCAAGGTGGCTCCGCATATCGCCGAGCGCGTCTTAAATCATGCTCAGGAGAAAATTCCCGGCACCTACGACGTCCACGACTATCTCGACGAGAAGCGGGACGCGCTGGAATGTTGGGCGGCACATCTCAAGGGTTTACTGTGAAACGCAGTCGCGGTCGACCGAAAATGTCCTATGTGGAAGCGGCTGCCCGCATTCACAAAGTGCTTAGCGCGCAGCAAGGTCTGCATGGAGCCAACCAATCGAAGTGGAGGCCGCTGCTGCAGGTTTGCCGAGAGGTGGAAACGGAACTTCGAAACAGCGGAGGTATCGCGCCGCGCAAGCCGAGCGACGGCGCAACGAGACCTGGAGAGGCGCTACGGAAAGCAGTGAAGCGCGAGCAAGCAAGAGCAAGGAAGCTCCAGCGACTGGTAGACGATGAACTCCTCAAGGCCGGTTGGACTGAAGAGCGCCGACAGGCCGGCGTCGTCACTGATGGGGAAACAACCCGTATGACGCCAGAGTGGGATGCCGCGTACTCCTTGGCGTTAGGCCGCGCTTTCGTGCGATGGGCTGAAGGGGAAGGTTTCGAGATTGCGATTGACGAGCGCGATGGCCGAAAGATTCCTTCTATCCGCTAAATCGAGACGGTCCTATAGACAGGGAATTTAGTCACACCGAATGTTTCTCACACCAGTTCAAAACGTGTGAGAGGACATTGCAGCATTGACTACGAAACGCGGCCCACGCCAGGGCACAGTCATCGTCTATCCCAAGGGTGTCGAAGAGCGGTACGGGATCTCAGCGCCGACTCGTTGGCGTTGGGAGAAGATCGGCCGCTTGCCAGCGCGCGACGTCAGCATCGGCGGAAAAACTGGCTGGCGTCCCGAAACGCTCGCAGCTGCTGAGCACTCCCCCGCCGCCTAACTTCCACTGACGTTCGGTGCTGCCCGGCGCCAAAGAAAACGGCCGGGGTGTTAGTAGCACGCGCCGGCCGTCTGAGAACGAACGTGCCAAACATAGCATTCATTCCAACGCCGCGGGAGATCCGTGCGTGTCGTTCATGCGGCCGCGATTTTCGGCCGCTGCTCCATCACCACGTTGTCTGTCATGCGTGCGATCGCAAAGCACGCGCGAGGGCTGCGTAGTGCCGCGCAAGAAGAAATCCAAGTCAGTAATCAAGGGAAAGTTCGCGCAGATCCCTTACGACAAGAGCAAGGAAGTTCTTGGGCAACTGTCAGCCACCGAGTTTCGGGTTTG
>CAZBKC010000635.1:0-1143 GCA_964492345.1 uncultured Steroidobacter sp.
CGACCGGCTGGCCATGGCCAACCAGGCGGCCGGCATTTCGATGTGGCACTGGGATGTGCGCACCGACGTGGTCACGGTCGCGGAAGACAGTCCGTTTGTGCGCCGGCTCGGCGGCGTCACGCGCCTCATCGGCACGGACTATGCGAAGAACTTCGTCCATCCCGAAGACCTCGCCACCTACCGGGAAGTGTTCGAACGCGCGCTCGCATCGCCGCCGGGGGGCGAAGACCGGATCGAGCATCGCTATCGCGTCCTCACGATCGACCGCAGCGTGCAGTACCTGCAGATGCACGCGCGGGTCCTGCGCAGCAACCACGGCAAGGTCATTGGCCTGCTGGGCGTCGACTGGGAGGTGACGCGCGAGGCCGAAGCGCTGCACGAGATCGAACGCCAGGCGCAGCAGCTGCGCGAGGCGCAGGAACGCTTCCAGCGCGCGGTGTCGGGCACGCAGGACGTGCTGTTCGAGATCAACACCCGTACCTCACACGCCTGGGTATCGCCGCGCTTCTTTGCCATGACGGGCTACGCGCCCGGAGAAAATGAACCGAACGTCGCCTCCCTCTACGGCATGGTGCATCCGGACGATCTGCCGCGCCTGAAACAGACCACGGAAAATCATTTCCTGCACAACGAACCGTTCGACATCGAATATCGCCTGCGCTGCAGGAACGGCCACTGGATGTGGCTGCGCAGCCGCGCCACGGCACAGCGCGACGAATCCGGCCGGCCCACGCTGCTGTCGGGTTCGATGCACGACATCACGGAAGCGCGCGCCGGGCGCGAGGCGCTGGTCCGCGCCAGCGAAGAGGCCGAAGCCGCCAGCCTCGCCAAGAGCACATTCCTGGCGACCATGAGCCACGAGATCCGCACGCCGATGAATGGCGTGATCGGCATGACGGGGCTGCTGCTCGACACCGGCCTGGATCGCGTGCAGCGCGAATATGCCGAGACCATCCGCGCCAGCGCCGATTCGCTGCTCAACATCCTCAACGACATCCTCGACTTCTCGAAGATCGAGGCCGGCAAGCTCGATATCGAGAATATCGACATCGACCTGATGGCGAACGTCGATGAAGTCGGCTCGGTCATGGCCTTCCAGGCGGCAGCCAAGGGTCTCGAACTCGTCGTGAACGTGCGCCCGGA
>CAZBKC010000635.1:1153-2115 GCA_964492345.1 uncultured Steroidobacter sp.
AAGTCGTGGTCGAAGTCTGTTCGCTCGGCCGCCAGAACGGCCGCGCGCTGGTGCACTTCGAAGTGCGCGACACCGGCATCGGCATTCCGCCGGACTCGCTGGCGAAACTGTTCCAGCCGTTCACGCAGGCCGACTCGTCGACGACGCGACGCTTCGGCGGCACGGGACTCGGCCTCTCCATCGTCCACAAGCTGGTCGAACTGATGGGCGGCCAGGTCGGCGCACAGAGCGAAGTCGGCAAGGGATCGGCGTTCTGGTTCACGTTGCCCATGGAACCGGCTGTCATGGACAGCGAAGAGCAGCGCGCGCCGCATGCGTCGAGCGGTCGGCGCGTCCTGCTGGTCGACGACAACGAAACCAATCGCCGTGTGCTGGCGGCGCAGATGACGCACGCGGGCTACGACGTGGCCGTCGCTGCCAGCGGCACGCAGGCATTGACGCTGCTGCACGGCGCCGACGACGCACCCTTCGACGTCATCGTGCTCGACTACCACATGCCGGACATGGACGGCGCGATGCTCGGCGAACGGATCGTGCAGGATCCGTCGATTCCGCCGGCGCGCCTCATCCTGCTCACCTCGCTCGATCGCTCCGGCGACATCCAGCGCTTCGCCAGCATCGGCTTCGCCGCCTATCTCACCAAGCCCGTGCGCACGCGCGAACTGGTGGAGGCGCTCAGCAAGGCGCTGGCGCACGACGCACAGGACTGGCATCTGCGCAGCCAGCCCATCATCACGCGCAACACGCTGATCGCCGGCGAAGCGAAACGCCGTTACTCCGGCCGCGTGCTGCTCGTGGAAGACAATGCGATCAATCAGCGCGTGGCGCGCCGCTTCCTGGAGCGCCTGGGCTGCAGCGTCGACGTCGTCGACAACGGTCTGCAGGCCGTCGAGGCGTACGGCAGGGAACCCTGGTCGTTCATCCTCATGGACATGCAGATGCCGGTGATGGATGGCCTGGAA
>CAZBKC010000636.1:0-1793 GCA_964492345.1 uncultured Steroidobacter sp.
CGAGCGCACTTTGCAGGTTCGGCGCCAGCGCACCGACCGACGCGCATCGGCTCAGGTCAGGCGAAACGAGGACGAGTCGTCCGTCAGGGCTTCCATCAGGGAGTGTGGCAAGTTTCATCGCAGTCGTTCGGTTGGTTGAGATGCGTCAGTCAAGGGTAATGTTGTTGCCCTTCACCACCTGGGCCCATGCGCGGCTGTCCTCGGCAAGGAACGCGCGGAATTGTTCGGAAGTGCCGCCCACCGGCGTCAACGCATAGTCGCGCAGCGGGGCACGAAGGTCAGGCGCGTCGACGATGCGCTGCGACTGCGCGACGAGTTTGGCGATCACCTCGTCAGGCGTGCCCTTCGGCGCGAAAATGCCATGCCAGGATTCGCCAACAAAGCCGGGGTAGGTCTCGGCGATGGCCGGCACGTCGGGCAAGGCATCGATGCGCTTGGCGCTGGCCACTGCCAGCGCCAGCACCTTGCCGCCCTTGATCTGTGGGATCGCTCCGGTGCTGGCATCGAAAGCCACATCGACGCGCTGCGCGATGACGTCGGGCATGAAGTAGTCCTTGTAGGGCACATGCGTCATCGAGATGCCGGCCTCGTTGAGCAGCCGGGCGGTGACGACATGGAAGCCGCTTGCGATGCCGGCGCTGGCGTAGGTCATCGCGCCCGGCCTGGCCTTGGCTTCGCGCACCAGATCGGCCAGCGTGCGCATCTTCGACTCTGCCGACGTGACCAGCACGTAAGGCACCGAGAGGATGCGCACCACCGGCACGAAATCCTCGGCCTTGTAGGGCAGCTTCTTGAACACCCACGGGTTGATCGAAAAGGTGTTGTTGATGGTGTAGAGCAGGGTGTAGCCGTCGGCCGGCGCGGTGGCCACCGCCTGCGCCGCGATGATGCTGCTGGCACCGGGCTTGTTCTCCACCACCACCGGTTGCCCTGTGGCTTTGGCGAATCGCTCGCCCCACAGCCGCGCGACCACGTCGGGCGACGTGCCGGCCGGTGTCGGCACGAACAAGCGCACCGGGCGCGATGGGAAGGCCGGCGACTGGGCGGACGCGGACCCCGCAAGGACAGAGGCAGCAGCGGTCAGGACCGACCGTCTGGAGAGGTGATGGCTCATGGTTTGCGTGCTTTCAGCGCCAGGTCGATTTCAGGTTCGTACTGCCCGTCGATGAGGATGAACAGCATCCGGCACGGCTTGCCGGAGCGATTCGCCCACGCATGGTTGGTGCCGCGCTGGATGACGACGCTGCCCGGCTTCAGCAACACTTCCGAGTCGTCGAGCACCAGCGTCATTTCGCCCTCGATGACGATGCCGTAGTCGATCGATTCCGTGCGGTGCATCAACGGATGCGGCGAGTCGGCGGCGACCGTCGATGCACCTTCGTCGCCGATCTGCGCAAAGGCGGCCTTCATGCGCGCCGCCCCGTGGCGCAGGAAGTCGGCCGTGTCGGGAGGTTGGTCGACGAAGCGGATGCGCGTGCCCAGCTTCGGCGGCGGCAGGCTCAGCGCAGCGACACTCGGGTCGGGGCCGTTGCCCACCAGAACCGGCATGCCGACGGTGGACCAGACTTCGTGGAAGACCACGCCGGGTATGGCCTGCAGTTCGACGACGGTCGGCAGCGGCCCGTCGCTGGCGACAACGGCTTTGCCGTCGGCGGCGTGACCGGTGACCACACGGTGAATCGGCGGCAGGCTCATCGCCTCACTCCTCGAAGATGGCCACGGCCCGCGTCCAACCCGCGGACGCGCCGCGGATCTTGTGCGGGAAGCAGCTGATGGTGAAGCCGTGCGCCGGC
>CAZBKC010000636.1:1803-2108 GCA_964492345.1 uncultured Steroidobacter sp.
GCCGATGTCGCGGCCCGCCTTGTGGCCTTCCCAGATCAGCGCCTTGTTGCCGGTCTCGGCGACCTTCTTCGACGTGTAGGAGAAGGGCGCATCCCAGCTCCAGGCGTCGGTACCGGTCAGGCGAACGCCGCGCTCGAGCAAGTACATGGTCGCTTCGTAGCCCATGCCGCAGCCGCTGTTGACGTAGTCGTTGTGGCCATAGCGCGAGCCGGCCCGTGTGTTGACGACGACGATGTCCAGCGGCTCGAGCTGGTGGCCGATGCGCTTGAGTTCGGCCTCGACATCCGCCACTTTGCCGACGGCTA
>CAZBKC010000637.1:0-2106 GCA_964492345.1 uncultured Steroidobacter sp.
TCTTTTTCGCGCTCACGTTCAGGTCCTTGCCAACATACAAGGACAGGATGGGGGTGCTTGAGAAGCAGCGCAGTTTGCGCTGCTGCCCCCTCCCCAACCCTCTGCTGCACACGGATGTGTCCCGCGGGGATTTCCGTTGGTCACGAATGCCGCGGGCGCATGGATGCGCAGGAGCGGCCCCCGCTGCGCGGAGGAGGGGCGGACAGGACGTGATCGGTGCAGCAGATAAGTCAGTGCCTTGCGGCTTCAGCCGGCCCCACAGGAAGAAGAACTGGCTACTTATCGAACCTGCCGTTGAGCAGGAAGTACTCCGCCTGCTGCGCCACTTCCGCCGAAAACAGCATCCCCGTGTGCGACGTCGACAGCACAAGATGATCCTTCGCGCCCGGCAGGCGCGTCTCCTCGACCAGCACCGTGCCATCGTGATCGGCCGGCAACTCGGCGAACAGGCGCCCGAGCCCCATACCCATCGAGCCGGCAATCACGCCAACCTCGCGCCGCCCAGACCATTCACGAGGCTGCCATTCGATGATCTCTTCGTTGACTGCGTGACCCAGGATGGCCTTGCCGAACGGCACCATCCGCGCGACGCCCTGCGCCGCTTTCGATCCCTGCAGTGGCGTGCCCATGAGCACAGCCCGCCCCGGCGGCAGATCGTCGGTGACCTGCAGCGCCTTCAGCGCGACGAGCCCGCCGAGACTGTGACCGATGAAATGCAATTCGTCGGTTTTCTGGGATCGCGCGAACTCGATGAGACTCTTCACGTGATCGGCCATCGAACCGCGCACGGAAGGATAGGAAAACGCCGTGGCGCGAAACCGCCCGTGCGCTTCGAGTCGATGCTTGAGAACACCGAGTTCGAACCCGGACATCCAGAGGCCGTGGACGAGGACGGCGAGGCGTGAAGACATGGGCTGCTGGGTACTGGGCGCTGGGCTGCTGGTCAGAATCAACGCGGGCACTTCTTGCCGATAGCCCAGCAGTCCAGCGCCCAGCAGCCCGCTGACTGATCGGCTCCGCCGATCAGTCCGCCTTCACCGGCAACTTCACCCGCACATGCAGTTCCTTCAGCTGCTGTTCGCTGACCGTGGTCGGCGCATCCGTCATGAGATCTGCGGCCGTCTGTGTCTTCGGGAAGGCAATCACGTCGCGGATGCTCTCGGCGCCGGCCATCAGCATGACGAGTCGATCGAGACCGAAGGCGATGCCGCCGTGCGGAGGCGTACCGAACTTGAGCGCTTCGAGCAGGAAGCCGAACTTGCGTTCCTGTTCTTCGGGGCCGATGCCGAGCAGATCGAATACGGTCGACTGCATTTCGGCGCGATGGATACGCACCGAGCCGCCGCCGACTTCCGAACCGTTCAGCACCATGTCGTAGCCCTGGCTCACGGCGTTCGACGGATCGGCCCGGAGAACGGCCGGATCCGGTTCGCGCGGCGCGGTGAACGGATGATGCATTGCTGCCCAGCGCTTCTCGTCGGCATCCCATTCGAACATCGGGAAGTTCACGACCCACAGCGGACGCCAGCCGGTGGCGACCATGCCGAGATCGTTGCCGACCTTCAGGCGCAGCGCGCCGAGCGAATCGTTGACGACCTTGGCCTTGTCGGCGCCGAAGAAGATCAGGTCGCCGTCGACGGCACCGGTGCGCTCCAGAATGCCAGCGATGGCCGCATCGCTCAGGAACTTGAGGATCGGCGACTGCAGGCCATCGCGGCCTTTCGCCTTCTCGTTCACCTTTACATACGCAAGACCCTTCGCGCCGTAGCGGGCAACGAAGGTCGTGCAGTCGTCGATCTCCTTGCGCGTCATCTTCGTGCCGCCTTCCGGCACGCGCAGCGCCGCGACGCGGCCTTCCGGATTCGACGCAGGGCCGGCGAAGACCTTGAACTCGCAGTCCTTCACCAGGTCGGCGACGTCCACGAGTTCGAGCGAGATGCGCAGGTCGGGCTTGTCGGAACCGTAACGACGCATCGCCTCTTCATAAGTCATGCGCGGGAACGGATCCGGCAGTTCGACGTCGATCGCGGCCTTGAACAGGTAGCGCGCGAGCTTCTCCATCAGCGCGGTGATCTCGGCTTCGTTCATGAACGAAGTCTCGATATC
>CAZBKC010000638.1:0-2103 GCA_964492345.1 uncultured Steroidobacter sp.
GGGGCTGGCTGTGCCCTCGATCAAGATCGACTCCGTCACCCCCGACGCCCCATGGATGCCCGGAGACTCTGGGCAGATCAGTGTGGGAGTGACCTACACGGACGCGCCTTATCCTGCACGAGTCGATTTCATCATTCGTGAAGTGGGAGAGACCGAGACCCAGGAATTTGATCCCAATGTTTCCGCAAGCGTCTCCTTCGATGCCCGGGACGCTTCGAAGTCACTCAAGTCGAATTTCTACAGGGTGCCGTTCCGATCGTGCCTGGCGAGCAACCCCTCGAGCACGACGCCCGTCTGCGCCACCGCCGAGTCGATGTCGGAAACGCTCACCCGCCTTCAGCACATCGAGATCGTGGCTCGCCTGCGGGAGGGAAGTGGGGACCAAGCGGTCACGGTGGCGAGCGCGGTGCGCCAGGTTGCGATCAGCTACCCGGAGATCGCCGGGGTCGAGGAGATGGCGCAGCCGCTGATGTCCGAACTCCGGCAGCGGATCAAGGTGCAGGGCGCGAAGTTCACCGAAGTCCCGGCCAATGGCTTCGGTTCCATCACACTCCGCTACCACAAAGTGGGCGATCCCGCGCATGTGATTAGAGGTTCATCGCATAACGCAACGCGTCCCGGATCAGTTCCATTGTCGGCGCGGTGAATCGTCCGACTGGTCCCTCAAGCACATGATGCGGTTCAGGCGTCATAAAAACTGTCGATCACCGCTTGCCGCTTGGAGCGCGGCAGCAACAAGTCGTCGTTTTCGTCCGGTTGAAGGGTGACCGCAAACGGCAAGCCCCTTCGTCGAACAATCTGCGTGAAGAACATACGGATCGCCTCTGTCTGGCTGAGGCCAAGCTGACGAAGGATATCCTCGGAATCACGCTTGAGCTTCGCGTCCACACGGGCTCTGACGACGGCTTCTTTGACTGGCATGGCACAATGGGGTACGTTTGGGCTGCGCAGTCAAGGGGAGAGTGCAAGGTTGGGCGGGAGCTGTTCAGTTGGCCCCTAAGGCAGCCAGCCGATGGGTTACACAACTTGTTGATCCAGGAGTTTGGACCTCTTCACACGCCACGTGAGAAAACACTCACTTATTTGGGTTCGCCAATCGGTTTGTCCCGCGGCAACTCACACAAGCTTTCGACCGAGATAGTCGATGATTTCAACCGTATCATTCGCGGTCACATGGACTCGGATTCCTTGAGTTGGAGATTCCCATCGTGTGACGATGGGATCGGTCGGCAGAATGGGTGTAGATCGCTCAAGGAATTCCGGAAGCAATTGGGTCGCTTCCTCGGTCGAGTATCTACCGGAATTTGGGCGAGGGACCGCGACAATCGACGTTGGGTTGTCTGATTTATCGACGTTCCCGGGCTTTCCCCCGGAAGATTGCGTAGTTTTGTCATCGACATGCAACGATCGATTGCAGCCCAGCAGTAAAATCAGCGTGGATAATAAAGCAATTCGCATAACGCACATAACGTCAAAGCTCAGCCGACCGCCGGGGCGGGGGCGAGCGTGGATCGCGAACCGCGGGTTGGAGTTTAAGGAAAGCATGGAAACTAAAGCGGTCCCAGCGGTTGGCTGCACCGCATTTGTTCATCTTGTATTGTTTGTACGAACTGTGCTGGAGAAAAGACCGGAATCAATGATGCTTTGAAATCAACAAGATTACGAGTGACAATGCGGTCAGCATTAGCTTGAAGAGCGGATTCATGCAGGATTGCATCCTCAAAATCTGAAAAATTCCGTGTGATCGCCGAAATCAAAACGGATCGATTCACAACAGCGATCTCGAAAATGTTGAGCAACTCAGATATGCGTGTTAAACTCTGCTGTGTGCCAATCTGGCGTCTCGCGATATAGTGGATCGTGGTAATGGCGTCTGCACAGAGCAAGCCGCGGCAGAATGATCTCTCCACTGCGGCAAGAACCGCTGCTGAATCAGCAACGAATGGCTGCCTCGCGAGCATGACATCAAGCGCGATATTGGTGTCGATCAGCGCAATCACGAATACTTCTTTTCAAGGTGGTCGATGTAATCCTCCTTGTCCGTCTCAGCACCCTGTATGCTGCCCAGGAGAGATCTGGTCACAGGTGGGAGTTCAGCTTCCA
>CAZBKC010000639.1:0-2102 GCA_964492345.1 uncultured Steroidobacter sp.
GATCGCATGCGCGCCTTCCTCGATCAGGATGTTGTCGGCGGCCTCCACCAGCAGCGCGCGCGACCGCGCGTTCTCCATGCCGAGCCTGCGGCTGCGTTTCATGATGTCTCCCGATACCCTCCCGGCTTCCCGTTGCCATTCTCGCAAGGGTTGACAGCGAAAGTCGTGTGCGGCTGTGGTGCTTCCTGTAGGTCAGGCTTCAGCCTGACATCCTGGACCCACAGGAAAGACAGGTACACAAAGGAGCACAAAGGGGAAAACTGCCTCTGGAATTTTTTGTGCTCTTTTGTGCTCCTTTGTGTACTTCCTGCTTTTCCCCCTCGTGCTCTCAGGTCGTTCACGCCAGGCGGCGTTTCTTCTTCGGAGCAGGCAGTTTCGTCGAAGGTTGTCCGCTCTGGCTCATCGACGGGGTGACGATCAGGCGATCGTGAATCTCTGCGACCTGTTCGATCGGCAGGGGCCGTTCCTGCCGCAGCCACCAGGCCAGCAGTTCGATGGTGGAGCTCACTGCGAAGACGACGGCCAGATCGGCAGGCAACCAACTGCCCGGGGCGCCCTGCTGTGCAGCCAGGCCGCGCGCGCTGCTCAGCAGTTCTTCCCGCAAGGCGCTCGCCGCACCTCCGGTGAGCAGCGTCGACCAGAGTTGCCGGTGTTCGTCGACATACGTGAACAGGGCGATGGACGCGGCGCGCGTATCGCTCGCTTCGATGTTCGGCCAGCCCAGTTCGACGAACCGCCGCATCTGGTCCGCCGCGATTTCATCGAGCAGCGATTCCTTGGTCGTGTGATGGCGGAAAAACGTGGTGTAGGACACACCGGCCTGCGCGGCGATGTCGCGGATGCTGATGTCTTCCAGCGCCTTTTCTTCCAGCAGATCCAGCAGGGCGCGGCGCAATGCCTCGCGGGTACGGACGGCGCGGGCGTCCTGGGCGGCGGACAGATGGGGTCTATGCGTTTTGTGCAACACAGTATTGCATATGAAACAGTGTATTGCTTATCTTATACGCGAGTTAGCTGGTCCGGCATGGGTCTGTCATTGCGAGGCCGGTCGCGGTTGAGGGTTCGAACGGGAGAATTTGCGCATGGCTACGTCGACCGAAGGTGCTGTCTACTGGGATCCATATCGGCCCGATTTCTGGATGGATCCCTATCCGGTGTTCCGGCGCCTGCGCGAGGAGGCGCCGCTGTATTACAACGAGCAGTACGACTTCTACGCCGTCAGCCGTTTCGCCGACGTCGAGAGCTGCTTCAACAACCGCGAAGTCTTCAGCTCGGCGCGCGGCGACGTGCTCGAGTACATCAAGTCCGACATGGACATTCCCAGTGGCATGTTCATCTGGGAAGACCCGCCTTTCCACACCGTGCATCGCGGCGTGCTCACGCGCGTCTTCACGCCGAAGCGCATGAATGCGCTGGAAGACCAGATCCGCGCCTATTGCGTGCGCTGCCTGGACCCGCTGGTCGGTGCCGGCCGCTTCGATTTCATCGCCGACTTCGGCGCCGAGATGCCCATGCGCGTCATCGGCATGCTGCTGGGCATTCCGGAGCAGGATCAGGTGGCGATCCGCGAGCGGGTCGACGCGGCATTGCGCACGGAGGCGGGCAAGCCGATGGAAGTGGGGCAGGCCGTGTACCACGGCGAGGGATTCGAGGAGTACATCGACTGGCGCGCGAAGAATCCGTCCGACGATCTCATGACCGAGCTGCTGCAGGCCGAGTTCGTCGATGAGACGGGCACGAAGCGCAAGCTGCGACGCGAGGAGATCCTCGTGTTCGTCAACATCCTCGCCGGCGCCGGCAACGAGACGACGACGCGACTGATCGGCTGGACCGGCAAGATCCTGAGCGACAACCCCGACCAGCGTGCCGCGCTCGTGGAGAATCCTGCGCTCATTCCGAATGCCGTCGAAGAGCTGCTGCGTTACGAGCCGCCGGGCCCGTCGGTCGCGAGGTACGTGAAGTCGGACATCGAGATCCATGGTCGCAAGGTGCCCGCCGGCAGCGCCATGCTGATGCTGGTGGCGTCGGCGAATCGTGACGAGCGGCGCTATCCCGACGGCGATGTCTTCAATGTCCGCCGCGAAGGGCCGCCGCACATCACG
>CAZBKC010000640.1:0-2100 GCA_964492345.1 uncultured Steroidobacter sp.
GGGCGTGGAGTTTAACCTTCACCCAATGACGAGGAAATACCGAACGCCGCTCGTTCCGCGCCGTCCGGCTGTCGATGGCTACGGTGTCTTCAGTGATCGTGATCGTTTCTCGCTCCTCGCCTTTACGCATCGAGACGCGAACGGCCCAGGCGAGCAGCGCGATTTCTGCACCGGCGAACGGCAGGATCGGCCAGAACCCCTGCAGCGCGAAAAAACCCGCGACGGCGAACGTGCCGGCCGCCATGCTGGCGATGAAGATCCGTGCGGTGCGCGGGGTCAGAGAGCAGCGGGGTCGAAGTTCGAAGCGGCGCACGCCATCCCTGAGCAGGATCGGGGTGGGCGGAGCCAGCGAAGGCCCCATGACGATGCCTGGATTCATCGGATTGGCGGGCAGTGGCTGGCGAGAGGCGGGCGCCCGGAACGGGGCCGCTATGCTAGCGGCCAAGTACTGCACGTGCAACGCACAAATCACGGATGGAAAAGGAGTTTTCGGCAGTTTGGCGGGCTCGGGCAGCGAGCTTCGTCCGCGCCTGGATTCTTTTCAGCCAGGCACTTTTCGGGGATGTGAATCGAACCGGAGGTCTCGGAAAGGATCTGCCGTCAGCGCCACGGCAGGCGGGTTCCCAAGGATTCAGAAAAAATACTCCGTTTGGCCTATCTAGCGTGCAGATGCTGCTAAGCAATTCAGTTTTATTGAACCATCAAGAGCGCCGGCCGATGCGATCCACACCAATCCTGACCTCGCCGCTGTCACGGATTCTGGTCCCGGTTCCTGCCCACGCATGGCCGTAGACGACCTCGAGCGTGACCGGTACTGCTGCGTTGGTGCGGATGTTCTCGATGGCCTGATCGAAGCGTCGCCCAGCCGTGCGGCTGCTCAGGCCCCGGCCGCGTCCCATGGCGAGATTCCCCGAGCCGCTATGCCGCAATTCCCGCCGCAGCGCGGTGGGGGTCGGATACGTCACCGTGAGTCGCTCCGTATCCATCACCGGCTCGGCGAAACCCGACCGGACCAGCGCATCGCCCAGATCGTGCATGTCGATGAATCGGTGGACGTGCACGCGCGAGTCGATGCCTGCCCAGGCAGCGCGAAGCTCGCGCAGCGAGTCGGGACCGAGGCTGGCGAAGGTCAGCAATCCGCCCGGACGCAGCACGCGCCGGGTTTCCCCGAGAATCGCATCAGGGTCATTGCACCACTGCAGCATCAGGTTGCTGAAGGCCAGGTCGACGCTGCCGTCGCGCAAGGGCAGTCGCGCGGCATCCGCGGCGACGCGCTGAAAACGCCGCAGCCAGCGTTGCTGGCGTCGGGCCGCGGCGAGCATTCGCGTCGACAGGTCGATCGCCAGCACCTGCGATCGCGGATAGCGATCCCGGAGGGCGCGACTGCCGTGTCCGGTCGCGGCGCCCAGATCGACGATCAGCGCCGGATCGAGACGAACGACATCGAGGCGTTCGAGCAGCCGGGTACGGATTTCCGTGTGAACGATGGCCGCTGCATCGAACGTCGCCGCCGCCCTGTCGAAAGCGCGACGGACGGCGCGAGCATCGAGAAAGTACTCGTCGAAAGGGGCCGGTGGCATGGCCGGCCACGATACAGGCCGTGCCGGCGCTTCACACGGAGTCGGAGGAGATTTCACACAGAGATCACAGAGATCACAGAGTCAAGAACAGAGGAATCTCCACGGGGATCACGGGGCTTCAGACAGAAGAACGTCTTTCCCCCCGGTGATCCCCGTGGAAATCTTCCTCCTCTTCCGAACTCTGTGTTGAATGGCACCAAGCTAAGCCCGTCATCCCCGCGCAGGCGGGGATCCAGCTCTGAAATCGAGCATGGATTCCCGCCTACGCGGGAATGACGAAAGAAAATTGCGGGCTTAACTTAGTGCCATTCAACCCTGTGTTCTCTGTGTGAAACGTTCTTATTTCCCGGGTCAGCCCGTCGCCGCGATCCGGTCGCAGCGTGCCGGCGCGGCCGCGACTGCTTCGCGCCGGATACCGAGCCGTTCGAACAGGCCGAGATCGTGGTTCTCGTCCGGGTTCCCGGTCGTCAGCAGCTTGTCGCCGTAGAAGATGGAGTTCGCGCCGGCGAGGAAGCACAGG
>CAZBKC010000641.1:0-2096 GCA_964492345.1 uncultured Steroidobacter sp.
GCATCACGCGGGAACACGTATCGCTCAACGGTTTCTTCCACGACGAGGTGCTGATCGTGTTCCATCGTGAAACGATAGGCGTCCCACGAAGCAAAGGCGCTCAGGACCGGTATTCCACCCGCGAGCCCATAGACCCACACCTGCATTGCTCTCTGGAGCGCTCTTGGCTGACTCATTCGCGAACCGCTTTCCGAGTGAACGCTGAGCGCGAAGAGCAGCTTTCCCGGAGTAGCGCCGAACGCGGCGATCAGGAGCGATTCGAGCGGGACCCACGCGGTAGGGCTCAGGATGACGACGAGCCACGGATTGGGCTCCGGGAGGCCGAAGGACGGCAGGACCAACGCGAGAATCGCACCACACACCACCATGTCGACTATCCGTGCCAGGAATCTGGCGGGGAGCATCATCGATTGTGGACTATAGTCCGTGGACTGATAATCCTCAACACCCGAGCATCGGAGCGTGGTCAAGGCTGCGCATCCGCTGCTGCGCAAGGTGGGTGAGCGCATCAGACAGGCGCGGAGCGAAAAAGGACTCTCTCAGGAGGCATTAGCCGACCTGGCCGGCGTCGATCGCTCCTACATGTCTGGCGTTGAGCGAGGCGTAAGGAACGCCACGGTCCTCAAGCTGGCGGCTGTGGCCAAGGCGCTTGGCGTCCGCGTTCGAGACCTTTTCCCGTAGCTGCACGGACGTGCTCCAGTGTGACCTCTCCCGTCACGCCTACCGACCGATACTTACGGTAACCCGAGCGACCGCTGCTCTCGCGAGCGCCAAAGTTGAATCAGCCGAACGCCCTCGCCAGTTTGAACGACAGCATCGCGGAATTCGTGAATCGGCCTGAGAACCGACGTCTCAGGCCGGGAACCGGTCACTACAGCGCGCTCTTCCGCGGCAGCCTGTTCGGACTCGACTACGCCGCCGACGTGGCGCGAGAACTGACCGTCCGTCGCGTGGATGTGCTGTGGCTCGGAATGAATCCGAACCTCCCGCGATCGTTAGCGCACATCGTCGGTTCGATCGACACGCCTGGCGACTATCCAATGTTCGAGCGCCAGCGCGCCTCGGGGTTCTACGCGGCTCGACGCTGGAGCGATCACCGTCCATTGCCGGATTGGAATCCACTCCAGAAGCCTAGGGGGGGCTGGGGCATCTACCGTGAGCTGTTCTCGGTCGTGGCGTCCCTGGAGGCGGTGACAATGGCGAACTTCCTGCCGTGGGGAAGTGCGAATGCCCGGTCATTCATGGAGGAATTGGGGCACGCGGACTTGGGCCTCCTCTGGCGGGCGGTCGATTTCGCCGATGAACTCAACGCCCAGGCTGTTGAGGCGCTGTCGCCGCGATTGTTGGTCGTCCCATTCAGCCTGGGCAAGAACTCGCGGCTCGATAGGGTGAGGGCTCCCGGCGTCTCGATGTCCATCGCCGAGGACGTTCGCACCCACGACATTCCGAAGGTTTCGCGGCGGTTCACCGTCTATACGGGTCGCTGTCGGCGCGGTGGCGTCTATCGGCGCACCGTGTACCTTCCGCATCCCTCGTCCCTCAAGTTCAGCACCGAGGATCGCGTGCGCATCATCGACGGCGTCGCCCAGGTCCTTCTTTCGGGAGCGTAGCCTATACTTCGTTCCAGCCACGCGCGCTTGTTGCGGTGGCCGCATCGTTCAACGGCATGGGTGATATCAACCTCTCTTCCTTCATCTGGTCCGTCGCCGACCTCCGCAATGTCATCGACGCCCAGCTTCAGCAGGCGCTCTTCGACTTCACCCGCACCACCGGCGTCGTCGCCACGATCACCCACGAGGCGGGCAGCAAGAGCTCGGCGCTGCTGGACGCCCTTTCCGGCCAGAAGAAGATCGTCGTCTGCACGATCCAGACGTTCCCGCCGGCGCTCGAGATCCTGCGCGAGCAGTTCCGCAAGTTTGGCCGACACTTCGCCGTGATTGCGGATGAGGCCCACAGTTCACAGTCGGGCGAGGCTGCGGCCAAGCTCAAAGAACTGCTGACCGCCGACGAGCTGCAGGATCTGGAGGACGGCGGGGAAGTTAGCGGCGAGGACATCCTGGCCGCCCAGATGGCCGCGCGCGCCGCGGAGGACCGCG
>CAZBKC010000642.1:0-2090 GCA_964492345.1 uncultured Steroidobacter sp.
TGCAGACGGTGGACGATCGCTTCGTCGTGGCGACCGTGACGCGCGAGAACCTGGCACCGCGCGATTTCCTGCTGGAAGTGTTGCGACACTTCGGCTTCGCGCTCGAAGACAACGACAAGACCGATCGCCGGCGTTGGCTGGAGCGGTTCCTGAATCACCAGGCCGCGATGAACCGTCTCTGCCTGCTGGTCGTGGAGAATCCGCAGCAGATGCATCCGTCCGTTCTCGAAGAACTGCGTCTGCTGGCCTCGATCGAGGTCGAAGGTCGCCGGGTGCTGAAAGTCCTGCTGCTCGGCGAGCCGCTGATCGAACGGGTCATCGAGTCGCCGCGCATGGCCGGACTGCTGGCGGGTGGCGTTGTGCGGTTCGCACTCGATCCTTTCAGCGAGGATCAGACTGCGGCTTACATCGCCCATCGCCTGCGTGCCGCGGGCTGTGCCAATCCCGATGCGCTGATGCCATACACGCTCATGTCGCGTCTGCATGCCTGCACCGGCGGCGTGCCGTTGCAGATCAACCAGCTTTGCGCGCTCGCGCTGACGCATGCCGCGGAAGCGGCGGAATCCGTGACGCCCGAGGCGCTGGACCGAGCCATCCATGAACTCGGCTGGCAGGCGCGCCTCAACCGCAATCCGGATCTGGCGCATGCGCGTCGCCGCGCCGAGGCGCCGGAGATCTGCGGGAAGCTCGTCGTAGCGGTGCAGGGAATGCCCGATCGGGAGATCATCCTGGACCACGACCGGGTGCTGATCGGCCGCGGCGAAGAGGCCGACGTGCGTATCGACTCCGTGTTCGTCAGTCGCTATCACGCGCTGGTGGTGCGACATGATGGCCAGGATCTGCTGCTCGATCTCGGCAGCACCAATGGCCTGCTGTACAACTCGCGTCGCGTCCTGCGTCGCGTCCTCAAGGATGGCGACCTGATCCAGGTCGGCCCGGCGAAGGTGACGTACGTGAACCCGCTGGCCCTGCCGCCGGCGCAGCCCGATCCGGCCGAGACCATCTGCTTTGCACGTCCGGGGTTCCCGCCCGTGGCCGGCGAGGACGATGGCAACGGCACTGTCATCGCCTTCGGCCGCCTGGACGAGACGACTCCCTCCGGACGCTGATTCGTTTCCCGATTCAGCCGCTTACGCTTGCTGCCCGAGGGGGCTGCCAGTAGAGTGTCGGCCCCCAACGCCCGCACATCTTCCGGACTGTACCGCCTGGTTCCCTGTGTAGATCGCGATGCACGGGCCGGGCTGCTGCGCGGCAGTCGTAAGGGCGCATGGGGACCGGCGGGCAATAAAGAGACTGGCAAGCAGTGGATCGGTGGCGAGTTCATAAATTCGGCGGCTCGAGCGTCGCCGATGCGGTGTGCATGGAGCGTGTGGCCAGGATCCTCGAAGAGGACCCCAATCCGCGCCTGGGTGTCGTGCTTTCCGCCTGCAAGGGAATTACGGACGCGCTGCTGAACCTCGTGGCCGCCGCCGAGCGACAGGACGACGACACCGATCGTCGTATCGACGAGATCCGCAAGCGTCACCACGTCATCGCCGAAACGCTGCTGACCGGCGAGCCGCGCACGCAATTTCTCACCACGCTCGAACAGGATCTGCGCGACATCGCCGGCATCCTGCACACGGTCAGGTTGATCCGCGCCGCGTCCCAGATGGTGCGCGATCTCATCGCCGGCTATGGCGAGATCTGGTCGACGCGCCTCTTCAGCGCCTATCTGCGTGCCCGCGGCAAGCGTCCAGGCAAGGTGCAGTGGGTCGATGCCCGCGACGTCGTGTCCGTCGATTGGGGTTCGCTCGGCCCGGCGGTGCGCTGGGACGTGTCGCAACAGAACCTTGCCAGGGTGGTGCCGCGCGACCAGGACCTTACGCTGATCATCACCGGCTTCATTGCGCGCGATCCGAAGGGCGTGCAGACGACGCTCGGCCGCAACGGCAGCGATTTCTCGGGCTCGATCTTCGGTGCCTTGCTGGATGCCGAAGAGATCGTCATCTGGACCGATGTCGATGGCGTCCTGAGCGCCGATCCGCGACTCGTCCCCGATGCCAAGGTCATCGATTCGCTGTCGTACAACGAGGCGATGGAACTGGCGT
>CAZBKC010000643.1:0-2090 GCA_964492345.1 uncultured Steroidobacter sp.
GGCCAGGCGGTGGTGTCGCGCTCGAAGACCGGGCGCGGCAAGGTCACCGCGCCGATCTTCCTGCTGGTGCCGCAGGTCAAGCTGCCGAAGCGGCTGGACCTCGCGCGGGATGCAGACCGGGCGTTGGACAGCGTGCCGGGGCTGATCGTGGCGAACTGGGTGGAGGGAAGACTTTAACAATCAGCACAACCGAGATTTTTCGGGTTGGTCGAGGTCAAGCCATCGGCGACAGTATGGAGACGGTGCCCCAACACAGTGAATGCCTCTCGATGAAGGATATCTCCGAGATCCGCTTCAACGCCATTGCTGGCTACGCGCGGCAGCCGCTGGCTCGAATAACTGGAGAGGAACTGGCTTACTTTGAAAGTGATGATGGCAGGCTCATGGGCCTTCTTCTGCGCGACAGGTCTGACAATGACTTTGCGGGCATGGCGTTCGGCCGTGACAAGAAGCTCCGCTTTCGTTGGACGTCCATGACGGACTTCTTTGATACGCCTGAGAAGGCTGTGGCGGCACTCAAGAGTCTGATGGAAGACCTACGCAAAAAGCCCGAAGACTTTCATTATCAAGGGGATGAGGTTGGTGAGCCGGTCGATTTCTTCACACCAGTTCACGCACCCGAACGGCTCCACTCAGACTTCTCGGCGATAGTGACTGCGGCCGAGTTTTCTCCGGCGCGCGGTATAATTGATCCGATGATGCGTTGGCATGAAGATCTAGATGGAAACTTCATAGAACAATTCCAATCGACCGCCTTTGATCAGAGAATATGGGAATTGTACCTTTTTGCGCTACTGACGGAAATCGGATACGTGCTCGATCCGACATCGGCAGTTCCAGATTTCGTGGCAGGGGGGCTTTACGGCCAGTTGGCTATAGAAGCGGTGACGGTTGGGCCGACGCGGAATGGGTCAACGATTGTCCCGCCGCCTCCCGCCAAAACACCCGAACAGATGACCGCGTACTTGGAAGAGTACATGCCGATCAAGTTCGGAAGCCCTCTGTTCAGCAAGTTGAAGAAAGAGTACTGGAAGAATGATCGGTTGACTGGCGTCCCACTGGTATTTGCAGTTGCTGATTTCTCCTCACCAGGTTCAATGGTTTACACAAGATCGGCGCTTGAGAGATACCTCTATGGAATTGAGTACCATCCGAGCGTTGATGCCAACGGGAAAACGACCCCGGTTCCACGCAAGATTGTCGAACATAGCTGGGGCGAAAAGACTATTCCCTCGGGCTTTTTCGATATCCCTGAGGCGCAGAATGTCAGCGCGGTTATTTCCACCACAGCTGGAACGGTCTCGAAGTTTAATCGTATGGGCCTGCTGGCGGGTTTTGGGAATGGCGACGTGCTGATGATCCGCGAAGGTACATGTGTCGACCATGATCTCAATGCCACAAATCCGTTGGTCTTCCGAGCCATCGTAAATGCGGAAGGCTACAGGGAGTCATGGGTTGAAGGATTGAACGTGTACCACAACCCGAGAGCGGAAATTCCATTGCCTGAGCATCTGTTGCCCGGAGCAGCGCACCACCACTGTGACGCTGAAGGAAACTGGACATCATCAGCGCCTGACTTTCATCCACTCGCCTCGACAACACGGCTGATTGCCAAGGTCGATGTTGATCGTGCGCTTGCTGACCTTGACGGTTTGCCGATCAAGTTTTGGAAGCATAGGCAGTCCGAGTAGCTTGCGACTTAGGCCACCTCAGAGGTCGACGAAGCGACTCCTGCCGAAATGGCCGCCAATGCCGCCCTGTAGGTAAATGAATGCCCACCCCCCGCGAAACCATCCTCGTCGCGCTGCACGCGCGACTCTCGGCGCTGCCCGCCACTGCGCTCCGCGGCGAGGTGCTGCCCGAGCGCGTTCCGGCCGAGGGGCTGCTGATCCTGCGCGACGGCGAGCCGGGCGAGCCCGAGGTCACGCTGTCGCCGCTCGCCTACCACTACCAGCACCGCGCCGAGATCGAGGCGGTCGTGCAGGGCGCCGACCGTGATGCCGCGTTCGACACGCTGACCGCCAGCATCGGCGCAGCGCTCGCCGCCGACCGCACGCTGGGCGGGCTCTGCGACTGGGTCGAGGCGGAAG
>CAZBKC010000644.1:0-2090 GCA_964492345.1 uncultured Steroidobacter sp.
TGGTCGTAGTAGCTGACCGCCTGCTTCATGTCGGCGACCGAACCGGACATGTAGTCCTGGTAGAGAATGCCAAGGTTGAAGTAGGCCTCTGGGCGATCGCCGGCCAGGCCCTTGGCCTCTTCGTACTGCTTCTTCGCGGCTTCGGCATCGCCGAGACCTCGTAGAGCGGCGCCGAGACCGACGTGCGCATCGTAGCTCTTGGGCTTCAGCTCGACGGCCTTGGTAAACGCCTTTCGGGCGTCCTCGTAGCCGCGGAAGCTGAGCGTGATTTGCCCAAAGTTCATGTGTGCTTCGAAGTTACTGTCGTCGAGCTGCACCGCGCGCTCGAACATACGCAGCGCGTCGAAGACGTTCTGCTTCTTGACGTTGATCAGGCCCCAGGTGTTGTAGATCGGCGCGTAGTTGGGGTTGATCAGCTGGGCCTGACGACACACGACCGCGGCAAGGTCGAGCATCTTGGCGTTGCCCTGCGCCCGACCGACGAACAGTGCCGCCATCTGGTTGAACGCCGGCAGATACTGCGCATCGATGGCGAGCGCGCGACGCAGGTTGTTGAGTGCGTCATCGCTCGAAGCACCGCTGCGCGCCATCTGCATCATGGCCAGGTTGACGTAGCCCTCGGTACAACGGGCATCGTCGCGCACGGCCTTCTCGAAGTTGGCGTAGGCCTGCTGCTCACGCCCATTCTTGAAATCGTTGATGCCGACGCCGACACGCGCGCCGCACAACTTGCCGTTGATCTCGATCGCTTGGTTGTACAGCTTGAGCGCCGCATCGCTCTTCCCGCAGCGATCGAGGGCCAGGCCGGACATGTAGATCGCCTCGGCGAACTTGCCCTTCTGCGACTTGTTGGCAGCGCTGAACTGGCCCGAGATGGCGTCGCACTTGCCGGCATCCCAACCTGCCTTTTCGGCAGCCTCGAACGCAGCAAGCGCTTCTTTCCAATCGGCCTCGGCTTGCTTGGATACGGCGCCAGTAGAACCGGAGCCGCCCGCCTTGACGCCGACCGACTTGCCGCCGCCCTCGGCCTCGTCACCTGACGAGCTCTCGGCCGCTTCGGCGCTTTGACCACCACCACAACCCACGGACAAAGCGAGCGAAGCCAGCAGCGCGAAGGCGCCAGCACGTAACGACGAGTAGTGCTTCATGGAAGACCGATGCCTGTCAGAGCGCGTCACGTTCATGTCAGAGCGCGCAGCGCCGTCGGTTTGGGATCGAAGATTGAGTAAATCCATGGTGACCCCTTATTCCTCGTCGTCCGCTTTGCCGATGCGGGCAGCGACCGGGTCAGCGACCTTTTGCTGGATATATCCGGGTCCGCCGCGGAGCTCGGCGGCCAGCGGATACTTGCGCGGATCGAGCTTGTTCAGCTCTTGCTCGCACTGCTGCGAGAATTCGTTGAACCAACGAACCTGTGTGGCAAGGCCCATGCAGAAGTCGAACGCGCCGGTAGCCTTGAGCACCCACGGTTGTGACTTCTCGTCGAGGCTGCCCAGGTAGATGTCCATCAGCTCTGGATCCTTCTTGATCTCGTCCGGAACCGGGGCATCGCGGAAGTCGTCGACGAAGGTGCGGTACATGACGCCGATGCGCTCCGCAGCAGCGATGTCCCACATCGGGGCCTTGAGTTCGCGGACCTTGCCGTAGGCACCTTCCGCGTTCGCCAGGGCCTTACCTTTTTCTTCGATCCACTTGACGAACGGGCCCTGCGCCCACTCGTTGACCTTCTTCATGTCGGCCTTCCCCTTGATCTCGGGGAACCCGATCTTGGTGAACTTGGCGAACTCGACCTCCGCCAGGTACCAGAGCGCTTGCGCCACCGCCTGGCTGCCTTCGGCAACCATCTTGGTAGCCTTCTCTGCATCACCGCCAGCGGACTTCTCGATGGCCGCCGGCGCGCCGCTCGTCCAGAGCTTGGTCGCCGCCTTGAAGTACTTCTCGGCGTCGGCCTTCTTGTCGAGCTTCCAGAGTGCGACGCCGATCTGCGTGTTGGCGCGGATCTCTTCGTTGGGCAGTGCCTGACGCCCGTAGGACTTCAGGTACTCCTGGTAGTGCTCGGCGATCTTCTTCCAGTCGTTCTGACGCTCGTA
>CAZBKC010000645.1:0-1085 GCA_964492345.1 uncultured Steroidobacter sp.
GCCGGTGACCGTGATGTTGCTGGTGGCCGAGTTGCCCACGGCGATGCGATCGGTTCGACGATACGTGCCGTCGGCCACGATCATCGTGCCACCGTAGATGAAGTTCGTGCCCGTGGTGGTGAGGTCCGGGGCGAGCAGCAGGCCCGCCCGTGCCTGGGTGCTCGACAGGCCCGCGAAATCGACGCCATCGACGCGCGCCGTCATGACGAAGTCGCCCGTCACGCTGGCATAGACGAAGCGGAAGACCTGCGCGCCGCTTTCGAACTTGCCGCGGCCGGAGAGATTGACCGCATCGCCGTTTTCGTTGGTGCTGGTCGAGCCGGCGGCATGGACCGGCGGCGTCACCTCCAGGTTGTCGATGTCGATGCTGCTCCACACCGACTCTTCCGGCGGCAGCGCGATGTCGTAGCCGGCGCTGGTCACCGGGCTGTCTGAATAGCCGGTCGCGCAGGCGACCGCCTTGAGCGTGAGCGAGTTGGCGATTTCGACCGGCGCGCCGTAGGTGTAGCCGATGGCGCAGGTGGGATCGCTGCCGTCGGTGGTGTAACGGAACGTCGCCCCGGCCGTCGTCGAGGACATCGTTATCTGCTGCACGCTGGTGTACGAGCCGGCGGCGGGCGTAAACACCGGCGCGACGGCGGGTGGCGTGATCACGTAGTCGGCGTTGGCCACGGCGCTGTCGGTCTTGCCGCTGGCGCACGCGATGGCGCTCAGGGTCGTCGACTGCGACACGGTGATCGGACCGGCGTAGGCACTGCTGGCACAGGTCGCTACGGTGCCGTCGCTGGTGTAGTGGACCATGGCGCCCGCGGTGGCCGAACTGACGGTGACGGTCTGCGTGCTCGTGTACGTTCCCGCGGCGGGGTTGAACTGCGGCGTTGCCACGACTTCGGGCGCCTTGATGACGTACTTGCCGACCGTCATCACGCTTTCGGCGCGCGCCAGGGCGCAGGCGACTGCTTTCAGGGTCGTATCGGCGGAGATGGCCACCGGCTGCGAATAGAGCGTGCCGCCGCCGCGGCCTTCCGATGCCTTTTCGCAATTCGGCGGGGTCATCCTCTATACGACGGATGGCTCCGCGCCGA
>CAZBKC010000645.1:1095-2088 GCA_964492345.1 uncultured Steroidobacter sp.
CGAGCAACACCAGCCTCGCCTGCGAAGCAATGCTATTCATGACTCATCCCCCGGCAGATTTCTTCTGTGCGCAAACAAGCACAGCCCCGCCTGTCGGCAGGGTTGTTATTGCTACCGGTGTCATCCTAGGAAAAAGCCAGGTGACAAGTCAACTGTCGGATGACTTGACGAGAAATGAAGAGGAGGGTGCGGCAGCGCCGGCGATCGTTTTGTCATTCGCAACGAACAACGCCTGCAGCACGTCGCGCCGTTGCGTGCGATTCATCCGGCCGACCTCCAGCCAGTGCATTTGCCCGTCCGGGGCACTCCGGAATTCCCCTTATCCAGCGGTCGGCGTGGTGGCCGATAGCGCAGAAGGATGGGTCAGTCTTGTGAGGTGTGCGGTGTCCATCGAGAAAGATCAGGTGTCGCAGAGCTTCGGCCGGTGTTGTCTGTCTGCGGGATTCTTCGACGATTTTTATGACAAGTTCCTCCAGTCCTCGCCGCGTGTGCGCGACAAGTTCAAGAGCACCGACATGGTCAAGCAGAAGAGTCTGCTGCGCGAAGGCATCACCTTCATGATCATGTTCTACGACGGCTCGGGTGTGGCGGCCAGCAAGGTGAATCGTCTTGCCGCGTCGCATTCGCGCGGTCAGCTCAACATCGAGCCTGAGCTGTATCGCTTCTGGCTGGACGCGCTGATGAAGTCCGTCGCGCAGCACGATTCGAAGTTCACGCCGCAGCTCGAGAAGGTGTGGCGCACCGTCATGGGCAAGGGCATCGCCGCGATTTCCGGCGGCTACGCGCGCTCGGTGGCGTAGTCGCCTGCCTTGCTGCGGAGCCGGCTTTGGCCCAATGGCACTGCGTTGAGCTCTACGGATGGAGTTGAAATCGAATGGAGCGTCCCTTCCTCCGCGCAGCGGGGGACAGGAAGGGGGTGCCTTGAGAACAGCGCAGCTCGCGCTGCTGCCCCCACCCCAACCCACTGCTGCACACGGATGTGTCCCGCGGGGA
>CAZBKC010000646.1:0-2086 GCA_964492345.1 uncultured Steroidobacter sp.
AAAGGCTCGGGCGAAGTGCATCTCAGGCATCGAAGCGACGGACCGCATCAGGTCCCGGTGATGACCACCAGGCCCGGGTCGACCTGGCGCACGCGTTCGTCCTCGTAGTAACCACCGAATTCCGTGTATCGCATGTAGGCTCGGCTGCAGGCCGCACACTGCCAGACATCGGAACGGTTGTACGGAAAGTGCGTCAGCGAGATCGGCGCGTCGGCAGACCAACCGTGGGTGCCGTGCGGATGGTGTTCCTGCAGCGTTGGCTCGTCTACCGCCTCGTTCCGCAGCGTGCCTACCCTCATCAACACACGACGGTCGAAACCGCCCGGCATCGACTCCCATCCGGGGCTTTGAAGTGCCTTGCACTGTGGGCAGGGGCGCGAGACGTCTGCGTGCTGTGCCAACAGAATCAGTTCGTTCGCGCCGAGGCGGCGCGTGGGCGTCATGCTCATGGACCGATGCTAAGGCCGATCAATCATCCGACGGCGTCGCGATGCGCGCGAGGCAGTGGCGATAGCGTTCGTCGACGCGCCTGGCGAACCATTCGGTCGTCAGCTTGCGCGTGAATTTCGGGCTTTGCAGGTCGATGCGCGGCACGACCGCGCGCGGCAGCGTGCGCTTGTCCATCTGCTCGGCATAGGCGAAGACACGCTCATGCAGCGTGGTCTTCTCGAAGCCGATGTCGTCGCCGCGCTCCAGGTCGCGTCGGATCGCCGCTTCGCTCAAGCCCAGCCGACCCGCGAGCGAAGGTGCCGCACGCTCCGTCTCGCCACGCGGCGCATGGCTTGCGCGCGGCAGAAGATCACCGTCCAGCGTCACCGGCAGCCCCGACGCCACACTCAACGCGTTCTGGAATGCGGCGTTTCGGCTTGCATACTGTCCGGCGTTGAAATCGGCGAAGCGGAACAACAGGTTGTCGTAGGGCGCCTCGTATGCCAGCAAGTGCGCCGTGCCGAAGTAGAGCCCGCCGCGGCGCGTGAACACTTCGCGCCGCACCGAGTCGCGGACGGGATAGGGATAGGGTCGCACCTGCGCATATGACTCGGCAAACGCAATGCTGACCTGCATTGGTCCGCCAGTGCGCACCGGGTTGCGGCTCGCGAAGAAGGTCTTGCCCAGCGGCACCATGCCGATGAAATCCTCGAAGGTTTCGCTGAGCTGGCGCTCGGTCTTCACCGCATCGATTCGTTCTGAATAGCTGCGGCCGTCCGGCGACGTCAGCGCCAGCGCGGCGCGCACGGCGACCTTGGGAACGCCAGCATCCTCGGCACGGCGGTCGATCTCCTTCCATGCAATCACTGCAAGTCCAGGCACGGACGGGTCGGCACGGAAGCTCGATTCCTGCGCGGTGACCGCAAGTACGGCGCAGAGATTCTCCGGTGTCGCCGGCAACTCGAGCGTTGCGAGCGCAGCGTAGACATCGGCGGCCCAGCCCGCACGGTCTGCCGTGCTCGGCGGCAGCACCCGCACGATCGCCTCGCGCGCCTGTGTCGGGCCCATGCCGGAGGGCTCGGCGACACGGCCTGGCAACGCGCAGCCTGCAAGCAAGCTCGCAAGTACGGTAGCGGAAGCGGCAAGGCACGCCAGTTTGGACATGGTGCGGTCGGAGGAACTCAATTGCATTCTGGTCCAGGCTGCCGTGACGGGCGGGTACCGTGGCTCCAGCGTTGGACTGACGCTGCGCGCATTCGTCAGGTGCCCGAACTGGAGCACTTCGACAAAATGACCGCATCGCTGTGCGGTCACCCCGTCTTCAGGACGTGTGGCGGTCCGCTTTCTATCGTCGAATCTTGCAGTGTGGCCGACGGCTCAGGGTCGGCCTGAGACAACCATGCCGCCGAATCACCCGTCGGCTAGCAGACGTCCAAGTTGAGCGGCCAGATAACTGCCGGCCGCGACACAACAGCCATGCTCTTCTTCCCATAGCTCAGGGACGGATCTGGTTTTCTAGATGGTTGTTCGCGCATCCCTCGGACGTGGTCGCGCGCGACTCATTCGCTGGCTCGAACGCAACAAGCACCTCGCGCAGGACAACACGCGACGCCAGCGCTCGCCCAATCCGCACGATTCGCGGCGGCGTTGAGTATGC
>CAZBKC010000647.1:0-2086 GCA_964492345.1 uncultured Steroidobacter sp.
CAAGGAGATCGGCCAGCAGATCATCATCGACAACCAGGGCGGGGCGGGAGGCACCATCGGTGCCGGCAAGGCTGCCAAGGCCAGCCCCGATGGCTACACCTTCTTGGTCGGCCACATGGGCTACATGGGCGCCGCGCCGTCGCTGTACAAGAAGCTGACCTACGACCCGGTGAAGGACTTCGATCCAGTCTTCCGCTTCCCAGACACGCCCCTGGTGCTGCTGGTGCCCAAGGCATCGCCGTACCAGACGGCCGGCGATCTGATCGCGTTCGCGAAGAAGAACCCGGGCAAGATCAACTTCGGCAATGCCGGCGCGGGCTCGCCCTCGCACCTGATCGCCGCGCTGTGCGAAAGCAAGGCCGGTATCGACGTCGTCTCGGTGCCGTACAAGGGTGCCGCGCCCGCCATGAACGATCTGATCGCTGGCCAGGTCGATGCGATGTTCGACCAGACGAACACTGCGCTGCCGCAGGTGCAAGGTGGCAGGCTGCGGGCGATCGCACTGACCTCGGCGCAGCCGATGTCGCAGTTCCCGAACGTGCCCCCGCTGGCCGACAAGACCCTGCCCGGTTTCGAGGCGGCCACTTGGTACGGCTTGTACGCGCCCAAGGGAACGCCGAAGGAAGTGACCCAGAAGGTGCACCAGGCCTACCTGAAGGCCATGAGCGACAAGGCGTGGACGCAGAAGATGGCCGAGCAAGGCATCCGACTGCTGCCCGAAGCGCAGTACGCGCCGGAGCCGTTCGGCAAGCACACCGAAGCCGAGGTCGCCAAATGGCGCCAGGTGGCCACCGATGCCAAGATCACCATCGATTGAGTGAATTGCCGGGAGACGAACATGGCGCGCCGCATCGAGCAGGAAGACTTGACGCAGAGCATTGCCGAGGCGCTCCAGTTCATCAGTCATCAACACCCACCGGACTTCGTGAGTGCCCTGCGGCGGGTGCATGCGGCTGAAACGCACCCGCCCGCCAAGGCAGCGATCGAGCAGTTGCTGATCAACAGCCGCCTCGCCGCCAGCGGGCGCCGGCCGATCTGCCAGGACACGGGTGTCGTGCAGGTCTTCTTGTGCATCGGTGTGGGCGTGCAGTTTGGCCGGCGCGATGGGGCGGCGCCGCGCGGCTTGCAGCAGGTGGTGGACGAAGCGGTGCGCGTCGCCTATACCGATCCTGTAAATCCGCTGCGGGCCTCGATGGTTCGCGACCCGCTCGGCAAACGAAGCAACACGCGGGACAACACACCGGCGATTGTCTTCAGCGAGATCGTCGAAGGCGACGAACTCAAGGTGATCGTGGCTGCCAAGGGTGGCGGTGGCGACGTCAAGGCGCGGTTCGCCATATTGAACCCAAGCGACAGCGTGGCGGATTGGGTGCTGGCCCAGCTTCCCGGTATGGGCGCCGGATGGTGCCCGCCAGGTGTGATCGGTATCGGCATCGGCGGCAGCCCGGAGCAGGCGATGCTGCTGGCTAAGCGCTCATTGTTCGAGCCGATCGATATCGATCAACTTCGGGCAGCAGGTGCAGCGAACGCCGAGGAGGCGCTACGGCTCGAACTGCATTCGCGCATCAATGACCTGGGCATCGGTGCACAGGGACTCGGGGGCTTGAGCACGGTGTTGGATGTCAAGGTCGCCACGGCGCCGTGTCACGCCGCGACGATCCCCGTGGCGCTGGTGCCCAACTGCGCGGCCACGCGATATCTGCGATTCACGCTCGATGGCACCGGTCACGCCGCGTTCGAGCCGACGCCGGCATCCTTGTGGGACGACATCGCGGATCGCTTCGACGCTCCAGAGGCCACCCGCGTCGACCTCGGCAAGCTCGACCATGCCGAGGTGGCGACATGGCAAACAGGGCAGACCTTGCTGCTGTCCGGACGCGTGCTGACCGCGCGCGATGCTGCCCACAAGCGGTTGGTCGATTTGCTGGATCGGGGCAAAGAGTTGCCGGTCGATTTGCGCGGGCGTGTCACCGCCCTGCTCCGGCAAGGCGATGCGCCACAGCAGCACCGGCTCGACGAAGAAGCCCTCCCACTTGGCCGTTCGATGGCGGCGCAGGCGGACCGGGTACCCCAGCCACGCCACCAG
>CAZBKC010000648.1:0-2085 GCA_964492345.1 uncultured Steroidobacter sp.
CGATGGTCGACAAGGAAACGGTCAACTCATATGAGATCGGCTGGAAGACGACGCTTTTCAACCGCCTGCAGCTGAGCTCATCGGCCTTCCTGTACGACTACCGCGACATCCAGCTGCCGCTGCCCGTGCTGGGCCGCTGCTCGAATCCGGACGATCTCTCGACATGCACGATCCTCAACAGTTTCATCAACCTGCCGAAGGGCGAGAGTCGCGGTATCGAACTCGAGATGAACTATGCAGTCACCGATCATCTCAGCCTCTATGTGAGTTATGGCTGGCTCGATACCGAGATCAAGGAAGGTCTGACCAAGGAGGGTCGCGGATTCCAGAATCCGGACGATCCGGCCGCATTGCTGCCGAATGCCAACCGCTACGAACCGATCGAGACACGCAACCCGGTGACGGGGGTCGTGACGGCGCAAGTGGACAGCTTCACCGGTCTGCCCCGCTGGACGCAGGATCTGACGGGTAATTCGCTGGCCAACTCTCCGGAACACCGGGTCGCCGCCAACGCCAGCTACACGTTCGAGTTCAAGCCCGGCAACCTGATCGCCTCGGTGAACTATGTCTGGCGCGACGAGCAGTACTCCGACGTGTTCGAAACCGGTCCGGCCATCGTGCCGAGCTTCGATACGATCGGTGCGCGACTGCTGTGGAACGATGCGAACGATCGTTACACCATCATCCTGTACGGCAACAATCTGACGGACGAGGATGCTGCGGACAGCGCCGGCACGGACCGCCGTCGCACGGGATTGACCGGGGCAGCCGGTCAGGCGTACTACAAGACGCTCAACTTCACGCCGCCGCGCGAGTACGGCATCGAACTGCAGTACCGCTTCGGAAACTAGGAAGAGGCATGGGAACGCGGGGCCGATCGGTCCCGCGTTCAACTGGCCGGGTGCATGAAGCGCGCGAAGTTCTCGCGCGCTTCGGCAGTCATGTGCAGACCCATCTTGGTCCGGCGCCACAGAACATCGTCGCTCGTGCGGGCCCATTCGTGGGTGCACAGATAATCGACCTCCGCGCGCGTCAGCCCGGCGCCGAAATCCGTACCGAGATCCTCGAGTGCCTTGGCGCCTGCGACGATCTCGCTGATGCGCGTGCCATAGGATCGCGCCAGCCTCCCGGCAAGCGGGTCCGGAAGGAATGGCCAGCGGCGTCGCACACCGTCCAGGAATGCAGCGAAATCGCCTTGCGGCAGATCGCCACCGGGCAGCTGCGACTGATCGGTCCAGCCTTGTTTCGAGCCTCCGATGAACGGATGCAGTTTCTGCAATGCCGTTTCTGCCAGTCGCCTGTAGGTTGTGATCTTGCCGCCGAAGACGGATAGCAATGCGGGCTGGCCCTGGGCTTCGGTCAGTTCCAGCCTGTAGTCGCGCGTGACCTTCGATGCGCTCGCCGATTCGTCGTCGCTCAGCGGCCGTACGCCGGCATAGGTCCATCTCACATCGGACGGCGAGATGGATTTCACGAAGTATTCGTTCACCGTCTTGCACAGGTAGCCGATCTCGTCGTCGGAGATGGACGCCGCGGCGGGATCGCCTTCGTAGGGAACGTCGGTCGTGCCTATGAGCGTGAAGGCTTCCTGGTAGGGAATCGTGAACACGACGCGTCCGTCGGGATGCTGCAGCAGGAAGGCGTGATCGCCCTCGTACAGACGCGGTACGAGGATATGACTGCCTTTGACCAGACGGATCTGTGTGTCGTTGCTGCTTCTCGGCACATGGTGCAGAACGTCCTCGACCCAGGGGCCGGCTGCATTGACCATGGCGCGAGCCGTCAGGGTCGATTGTTCGTGTGTCGTGGTGTCTTCGATACGGACGCGCCAGCAGCCGTCCTGAGCGGATGCACCGATGAAGCGCGTGCGAGTACGGATCACAGCGCCGCGTTGTGCAGCATCCATTGCGTTGAGAACCACGAGGCGGCTGTCGTCGACCCAGCAATCCGAATAGGTGAATCCATGCGTGAGCTGCGGTTGCAGGGATCCGGCCCAGGGGCCACTCGCCAGGCTCACGCCATGGGAGGAGGGCAGGCGATGCCGGCCGCCGATGTGATCGTAGAGGAACAGTCCGCAGCGGATCT
>CAZBKC010000649.1:0-2083 GCA_964492345.1 uncultured Steroidobacter sp.
CCGACTCGGCGTGGTCTCGCCGCCCATGAACAACGACACGCCGATGACACCTTCGTTGCCCACGACCGCGATCTCGGCAGAGGCACCATCCGCCATGACGTACAGCAAGGACACGATCGAATCGGTCGGAAAATAGACATGACGCAGCGCGACGCCGGACTCGTACAGCGCCTCGCCCAGCGTCAAAGGCACCACTGTCAGATGCGGCCGCAGACGTTCGAAATCTGCGGCCGGCAATGCGGCCAGCAGATGATTGCGTCGGGGATCCTGGGTTTCTGGCAACGGACTGCTCGGTTCCCTATGTGCGATACCGCACACGGTACGCCTTGGGCTGTAAGTACGCCAGCGCACCGACCGGCAGCTCGCGCTGGCAGATACTGCCTGCAGTCGAAGCATTCCGCGAAACCTCGCTGCTTCGATCCTGCTTCAGGAGAAACAGCATGACCCGGATCCCGACTCGCAGTTCTCGTTTGTACCACCTCGTGCCTGCCGGCATCGCAGGTGTTCTGTTGCTTACCGCGTGTGTCTCCACGCCCGAACCCACCACTGCGTTGAAGGCGGCCGAGCAGGCGATCGCGGCGGCAGACCGAACGCGCGTTGCGGACACAGCGTCGCCGGAACTCAGCGAGGCCCGCGAAAAACTGGCTGCGGCACAGTCCGCAGCGCAAGCCTCGCGCATGGTCGAGTCTGAGCGCCTCGCCCTGGAATCTCGCGTCGATGCCGAACTCGCGTTCGCAAGAATCGAAGCCTCCAAAGCCCGCGCCGTCAATGAAGAAATGGAGCGCAGCATCGATACGCTCACACAGGAAATGAACCGCAACTCCGGAGACAAGCGATGAACATCCAGTGGTCCCGCAAGAGTCTGATTGCAGTCGGCGTGGCAGCCACACTGGCCGCCTGTTCGGCTGCCCCAGTCAAACCCGACGGCGCCGACGACCTGCGCGGCAGACTCACCGCGCTGCAATCGAACCCGGAACTCGCCAGTCGCGCACCGTTGGCGATGAAGGAGGCGGATATCGCAGTAACGGCGGCGGAAAGGCCGCAAACCGACAAGGCGGTGGCAACCCATCTCGTGTTCATGGCCGATCGCAAGATCTCCATCGCCGAGGCACAGGCGCAAGGCAAGCTGGCGGTGGATCAGCGCAAGGCACTCGGCGAGCAGCGCGAGGCCATGCGACTGCAGTCTCGCACCCAGGAAGCGGACGCTGCCAACCTGCGTGCGACGGCGGCACGGGCCGATGCCAGCGACGCACAACGCAATTCGCTGGAACTGCAGAAGCAGATCGAGGATCTGCAGGCCGAAGCCACGGACCGCGGCCTGGTACTGACCCTTGGCGATGTACTGTTCGCAACCAACACCGCCGAACTGAACAGCGGTAGCGACAATCGACTCGACAAGCTCACCGGCTTCCTCAACAAGTACCCGGACCGCACTGCCCTCATCGAAGGCCATACCGACAATACCGGCAGCGATGAGTACAACCAGGGGTTGTCCGAGCGCCGCGCGGGCGCTGTCAAGAGCTATCTCGTCAGGCAGGGGATCGATTCGAATCGACTGGTCGCTTCGGGCAAAGGCAAAGGTTCACCCGTCGCGGATAACACCTCCACCACGGGCCGCCAGCAGAACCGGCGCGTTGAAGTGATCATCGAGAACGCGGTCGCGTCCGCCAGATGACATCGTCGACAGAGCTGTCATGAGTCGTTTTACAACCGGGAAAGAGCCGCGACGCCAGAGATTCTCGGGGCCCTGGTCCCCGAATCCCTGGCTCGACTCGCGCAACATCGGCCCGCGAAACCATCAGCGCGTCTCCGAGCAGCAGTCACAAGCTCAGCAGCGGCCGATGCCGCTTCCGCCCTCTGAACACGCTGACGCAATGGCAACAACCGACGCCGCTCAAGCGCGGCGAAGGAAGGAAGGACAGCAGCGACGAAATGCGCTGAGCCGATGGGAAAACGAAGGCGGTCATCGTTGAGCTGATTGCTCACGCCTTTCGCCTCCGAAACAAACAACAGCCAACGCTCGCGATTGATTCCTCGCGTTGCATCGTCTAAGGAAGGTCTGATTTACTCCGTCACCCCCGCG
>CAZBKC010000650.1:0-2080 GCA_964492345.1 uncultured Steroidobacter sp.
CCTGCGCCACGGTCTCGAAGCAATGATGGCGCAGGTCGATGCGGCAATCGCCCAGTTGCTGCCCTCGCTCAACGAGCGGCCGTTCCAGAAGCTGCCCGGCAGCCGCGCCAGTGTGTTCGCCGAACTCGACCTGCCGGCGCTGATGCCGTTGCCTGCGAACCGCTACGAACTGGCCCGATTCAAGACCGTCAAGGTGCACATCGATTACCACGTCGAGATCGATGCTCACCGCTACAGCGTGCCCCATGCCCTGGTGGGGCAGACGCTGGAAGCGCGCCTGACTCCCCGAGGTGTGGAGTTACTGATGCGCGGTAACCGGGTCGCCAGCCACGCGCGCAGCTCGCGCCGTGGCGGCTTCACCACCCTCGACGCGCACATGCCGGCGGCGCACCGGGCGCACCGCGACTGGACGCCACAGCGGCTGATCGAATGGGGCCAGCGTATCGGGGTGGCCACCGGTGAGGTGGTGACACGCCTGCTGCGGGAGAACAAGCACCCCGAGCACGGTTACCGCGCTTGCCTCGGGCTGCTCGGCCTCGCCAAGCGTTACGGCAACGGCCGCCTGGAAGCAGCTTGCGAACGCACGCTCGCCCTGGGCGCGTTCAAGTATCGCCATGTGCGCGACGTGCTCGTGAACCATCGCGACCAGTTCGACGCCATCCACCCGTCCGACTGGATCAGCCCGCCGCACGGCAACCTGCGCGGCCCGGGCCACTACCAATGACATCGAACCCTGCAAGGACCACCACCATGCTCGACAACGCCACCCTCGCCAACCTACGGGCGCTGAAGATGCTCGGCTTCGCCGACGGCCTTCAGCAGCAGATGGGTCATCCCGAGGTTCTCAGCATGAGCTTCGAGGAGCGCCTGGCGCTGCTCGTGGATCGCGAGTTGAATACCCGCAGCGACCGCAAGCACACGCGGCTGCTGCAGCGCGCCCAGCTCAAATACCCCGGCGCCACCATCGAGGACGCCGAGTTCACCGGCATCCGTGGTATCGATCGCAAGACGCTCACCAGCCTCGCGCTCTCGGGCTGGATCGAACGCGGCGATACCATCCTGTTCAGCGGCGCCACCGGCGTCGGCAAGACTTGGCTGGCGTGCGCTCTGGGACAGTACGCTTGCCGGCACGCACACAGCGCGTTGTATCTGCGCCTGCCGCGCCTGGCTGAAGAGTTGCGTGCACTGCATGGCAGCGGCGGTTTTGGCAAATGGCTGGTGCAACTTGCCCGCACCGATGTGTTGATCCTCGACGACTGGGGCACCGGCAGCATCGATGCCACCATGCGCGGTGATCTGCTCGAGATCGTGGACGATCGTGCCGGACAGCGCGCCACGATCATTACCCATCAACTTCCGGTCGAACACTGGCACGGCTGGATCGGTGACGCCACGATCGCCGACGCGATCCTCGATCGACTGCTGCAACGGGCGCACCGCTTCATCCTCGAGGGCGAATCACGGCGCACCGGTAGCACCAGGAAAGGCGCCGCCAAGCCGCCCACCCAAGCCTGACCATCCCGCCCATGCACGCGACCGCCGATCAACCAAACACCACGATGTCGCCGACGTCGTGCGACGGCGGCGCGCCGCTGCAGCACACCCCTCGTGCCAGGACCGAACCACTTCCAGATGGAGGCTTCCATGACCTGACCTCGCCCCGCCCAGATACACTGACGACCTACGTAACACCGTCGCCCGCGCTGCGGTCACGATCGCCGAAATCGGCGGTCACGATACCAAAACGCTCGGTCACGTTGCTCCGTGACGCGCGGTCACGATCGACCGAAATGATCGATCACTTTCGCCGAAATACGCACTCAGGCTATCATTTGATGCAAATCACCGTACCCACTCAGTGAGATCGGAGCAGCCATCGGTCTTGCGGAACGGAATGTTATCGGCGTTTGCAGGTTCTTCTCGGTCTCCAGTTCATCTTAGCGCTCGTGGGCAATGACACAAGATCCGAGCACACAGATGTCGCATCGCTTTGGGGCATTTCAAGGGGCTAGTGGATTAAAGGAGCCTCTGTTGAAATCTGAGTGGGTAGACTCAGGCGCCATGCCATAGGTTGGGTTGA
>CAZBKC010000651.1:0-1638 GCA_964492345.1 uncultured Steroidobacter sp.
CGGGAAGATCGATCGGGCCGACAAGTTGCCCGGTTCGGGAGCGGTACTTCTTCGCGACTACAAGTCGGGCTCGAAGGTGGCAAATCACAAGAAGTTCGCCGACGAAAGCGTGATCCAGCCGCAGGTCTACGCGATGGCGATGGAGGAGACGTTCGGCCGGGAGGTGGCCGCGGCGATGCTGGTGCCGCTCGGCGGGTTGCGCAACGGTGGAAAGGAGCGCGGCGCGGTCAAGGAGGACGAGGCGGAGCAGGTTGCAGAGATCGGCATCGTCAAGAACGACATCGTCGACGAGGTCGAATGGGCGACCGTCATGGACGATGCGAGGGCGGCGGTTTCCCGGGCGGTGTCGATGATCCGTGCTGGCGGCCTGCCGATGCAGGCCGACGCTCTTGGGGTTGGCGGGGCGTGCGGGCGCGGGGCTGTTTGCAGCCGTGATCGCGAGTGGCTGCCCGAAGAGGACACCGAAGATGAAACCTGAGAGCGGTGATTTCACCCCCACCGCCGAGCAGGTGGAGGCGATCGATCTCGACGTGCCGTTGCTGCTACTCGAAGCCGGCGCCGGCAGCGGCAAGACCGAAGTGCTGGTGCGCCGCTACTGCCGTCTTGCCGCCGAGGGTGGCGAGCAGGGCATCCGCAAGATAGCTGCGATCACGTTCACGGACCGGGCTGCGGCGGAGATGCGAGACCGGGCGCGACGGCGGATCGACGGTTTGCTTGAGAAGGCGATCGAGGCCGGCGACGCGGACCAGATTGCCCTCTACAAGGTCCTGCACCAGCGGGTGAGCGGAGGCTGGATAAGCACCATTCACGGTTTCTGCCAGCGGCTCATCACGATGTTCAGTACCCGTTGCCACCTCGATCCGAAGTTCCGGGTGCTCGACGAGGATGCGGCAACCCGGCTGCGCGATGAGGCTTTCGGGCTGGCGGCCGACGAGTGTTTTGTCGCGTCGCGGCACGACAGCCTGGCGGCGACCAGCCTGCCGCAATTGCGCGCGATGGTCCAGGAGGTCCGCGAGCGCCGGGTCAGCCTCGGACTTGATCCGGCGCTCCCGGACGTGGACGAGGCCGAGGTCCGGGCTTTCGCTGAGTCAAAGGTCGCAGAGTTCCGCCGGATCGCCACCGCGGCCCTTGAAGAGGTCGATGAACTGTGGGCGGAAAATCCGACATCGAAGGACAGCCAGGGATACCGGGGCCGGATCGAGGTGGCAGCGGCGCTTGAAACCGACACCTTGATCGAGTCGAAGGGCGCGGTGTTGGATGCCCTGAAGGTCACGCGGCACGCGAAGATCTTCAAGGGCGACATGGTCATCGAGTACCAATCCGCCCGCGACGCGCTTGCCGGTTTGGTGCCGACTTTCACGCTCGGTGTTCCCAATTGGCGTGCGATTGGGGAACTGCTCGCCGCCTACGATCGCCACTACGTGGAAATCAAGGCGCAGCGTTCGGCTCTCGACTACGGCGACCTCGAAACGCGGGCGTTGGAGCTGCTTCGCTCCGACCAGTCGGTCAGGAACTACGTTCACGACCGTTTCCGGCATGTCATGGTCGACGAGTTCCAAGACACGAATCGCCTGCAAATGACGCTTATCGAGCAGGTTTGCGGCCCGGAGACGAGTCTTTTCTGCGTCGGCGACGAGC
>CAZBKC010000651.1:1648-2080 GCA_964492345.1 uncultured Steroidobacter sp.
ATCTACAGTTTCCGCAACGCCGACGTGCAGGTGTTCCGCGACCTCAAGGCCCGGCTGGACGCACTGCCCGACAGCCAGGGAAAGGTTCTGCAGCTGCGCGGCAACTTCCGTTCCCACCCCGACGTGATCGGTGCCGTCAACTCCTTCGGGCGGGCGATGTTCGACGACTATGTGGCGCTGACCCGAGGTCGCAAGGCGGATGCGATCGAGGCCGCGGGTTCCGGGGTTGTCGGGCCGCGGGTAGAGCTGCTTGCCGTGGCCGACGCTGATGAGGACGGTCGCAAATGGGACGCGGAAAACGTGGTTCCCGATTCGGAGAAACCGAAGTCCCTCGACATCCTTGCCGAGATCAGGATTCTTGTCCAGCGGTTGAGGGAGCTGGTGGATGCCGGTGTTCCCCGTGGCGGCATTGTCATCCTCGTCCGCGCCTCA
>CAZBKC010000652.1:0-2078 GCA_964492345.1 uncultured Steroidobacter sp.
CTGACACCACCAGTCTTCGCCGTTCACGATGCGCGGCAGGAAGCGCTGCTGCTGTGCCGGGTTGCCGAAGGCCATGATGACCGGCGCCACCATCTTCAGGCCGAAGGGAATGGTGCGCGGGGCGCCGGCCGCGGCCGCCTCTTCGTCGTAGATGTGGAGCTGAACCGGGCCCCAGCCCGTACCGCCAAACTGCTTCGGCCAGCTGGGTGCACCCCAGCCCTTCTTGTGCAGGATCTTCTGCCAGCGGATGTAGTCGGCGGCGCGAACGGGCAGTCCGCTGTGAACCTGTGTGGCGATGTCGGCGGGAAGCTGGTCTCGCAGGAAGGTCCGTACCTCGTCGCGGAAAGCGAGTTCGTCGGCGCTGAAATTCAGATCCATGGGCTTGCTCGGTGGGTGGAGAATAGTTCGCTATGCAGAATACAAATTTCCCTGGCGGGCGGGCATGATAGGGACGAGTGCGTACCGCCGCAACCAGCCAGACATTCGAAAATTCGTGTCGAGGTTCACAAATGTCCCCGGTTCGCCCGACTATGCATTACATAACGCCAGTTTTGTCGTTCGTTGACACGCGAAGGCCTTGGTTGGGCGAAGCAATGTGTGATAGCGTCCGGCGCGGAATCCAAGACCGCAGCGTGGAACCCATGCCGAATGTTCTAAAACGCTGCTCAGACTACAAAATTGCCTGTTTTCAAACGAATCCGGGGGTCGAGGGAGAATGTCCCGAAAACACTTTGAGTTCTGGCCGCGGCACCTGCCACACAACATCACCGTGCCGGCGACCAACCTGTTCTACAACGCCGAAGTTTCCGCCGTACGTTTTCCGGACAAGCCGTTTCTGAACTTCTATGGGACCGAGCTGACTTTCGGCGAGTTCCGCGATCAGGCCGAACGACTGGCCGGTTTCCTCGAGCAGCAGTGCGGCGTGAAGAAGGGCGACCGCGTGCTGCTGGTCATGCAGAACAGCCCGCAGTTCATCCTCTCGTACTACGCGATCATCCGCGCCAATGCGATCGTCGTGCCGGTCAGTCCCATGAGCGTGACCGCAGAGCTTGAGCACTACCTGCATGACAGCGGTGCGCGAACCGCGCTGGTTGCCCAGGAAATCCATTCCCAGGTGCGGCCGCTGCTGGGCAAGTCGCTGGATCATGCGATCGTCGCTGCATACGCGGACTACGTGACGCGGCCGACCGACCTGCGTCTGCCCGAAGCGGTCGCGGCACCGCGCGAAAAAATTCCGGACCAGGGCGTCACGCTGTGGTCGGACGCACTTGCGCGCAAGCTGAAACCGGGCCCGCTGACCGTCGGGCCCGACGATCTCTGCGTCATTCCGTACAGCTCCGGCACGACCGGTCGGCCGAAGGGCTGCATGCTGTCGCATGCGAACGTAATGCACACGCTGGTCGTGAATCGCATCTGGTTCGGCGCCACGCCCGATACGACGCAACTCGTCGTGTTGCCGTTCTTCCACGTGACGAGCATGCAGGGCGGCATGAACGGACCGCTGTTTCAGGGCAGTACCATCGTCCTGATGAGCCGCTGGGATCGCGAAACCGCGGCGGAGCTCATCCAGCGTTACAAGCCGATGTCGTGGACCGCGATCGCGACGATGGTGATCGACTTCCTCGCGAACCCGCGGCTGGGTGAGTACGACCTGTCGTCGCTGATCCAGGTCACCGGCGGCGGCGCAGCGATGCCTGCGGCCGTGGGCGAGCGCCTGCAGCAACTCGTGGGTGCGCCCTACATCGAAGGTTACGGACTCACCGAAACCATCGCACCGACGCACATCAATCCGGCGGATCGGCCGAAGCGGCAGTGTCTGGGTGTGCCGGTCTTCAACACCGATTCGCGCATAGTCGATCCGGAAACGCTGCAGGAACTGCCGCCCAACAAGGTCGGCGAGATCGTCACGAACGGTCCGCAGATTTTCCAGGGCTACTGGCGCAACGAACAGGCCACCCGCGACGCCTTCATCGAGATCGATGGCAGGAAATTTTTCCGCACGGGCGATCTCGGCTATGTGGACGACGAGGGCTACTTTTTCCTGGTCGATCGCCTCAAGCGCATGATCAATGCCTCGG
>CAZBKC010000653.1:0-2073 GCA_964492345.1 uncultured Steroidobacter sp.
GCAATCCGCGGCGGAATGTTCCTTACGCCGATCGGCTATGCGGTCTTCGTCAGCCCGCTGAAGTGGCTCATCATGCTGTCGCCGCTGGCGCTGGTCTTCGCGCTCAGCTTCGGCATGGAACGTATGCGTCCGGCCACGGCGCAGATGCTGTTCTGGCTGTTCGCCGCGCTGATGGGGATTTCGCTCGGTTCGATCTTCATGGTCTATACGCAGACCTCGATCACCCGGGTGTTCTTCATCACCGCCGCCACCTTCGGCGCGCTCAGCCTCTGGGGCTACACCACGCAGCGGGATATCTCCGGCTGGGGCTCGTTCCTGTTCATGGGCCTGATCGGTGTGATCCTGGGTTCGCTGGTCAACCTGATCTGGCCGAGCGGCATGCTGCAATTCGTGGTCTCGATCGTCGGCGTGCTCATTTTCGCCGGCCTGACCGCCTACGACACGCAGCGCCTGAAGAACGAGTATGTCTACGGCCAGCTGGAAGGCGAAATGCGTGAGCGCTCCGCCATCATGGGTGCGCTGTCGCTGTACCTGAACTTCATCAACCTGTTCACGCTGCTGCTGCAGTTGCTCGGCCAGCGCGAAGAATAGGCGCAAGGCGGATCCACCCGCCTTACCGAAAGTTAAGGGGCCCCGGAGATTCCGGGGCCCCTTTTTTCATGCCGGCCGCAAGCCGCTGGAAAACGGGTTCCCCGATCTCTACATTAGCGACCGTCGGCCGACCCATCAGGGCGCGGCCAGCCGGCCCGGCGGTATCCGGGCTATTGAAGGGGTTTCTCCATGTCCGATTTCGATCGGAATGTCGCAGCCGGCGGCTACGCGGATCGGGCGGTCGCCTACGATGTCGGCCTGCGCGCGCACATGATCCGCGTCTACAACTACATGGCCTCGGCCGTCGCACTGACCGGCGTCGTGTCGTTCCTGACCTTCCAGATGGTGGGCGGCAGCGCCATCACCGTCAGCGGCGGCAAGATCGCCGGCCTGACTCCGCTCGGACAGTTCCTGTTCGGCGGACCGTTCATGTGGGTGCTGATGCTCGCCCCGCTGGCGATGGTCCTGGTCCTCAGTTTCGGGATCAACCGGCTGGCGGCCGGAACCGCGTTGCTGCTGTTCTACGTCTATGCCGCCATCCTCGGCGTATCGCTGGCGACGATCTTCATCGTCTACACCGCCAACTCGATCGCCAACGTGTTCTTCATCTCGGCGGCGGCGTTCGGCGCGCTGAGCCTTTATGGCTACACCACGAAGCGCGATCTCTCGCCGATCGGCTCGTTCCTGATCATGGGCCTGTTCGGCGTGATCATCGCCTCGCTGGTGAACATCTGGCTGAAGTCCGACGGAATGTCGTTCATCATCTCGGTCGTCGGCGTGCTTGTCTTCGCCGGTCTGACTGCGTGGGACACCCAGAAGATCAAGGAAATGTACAGCGCGGCCGATGACGATCAGTCGGCCGGCCGCAAGGCTGTGATGGGCGCGCTCGCGCTCTACCTCGACTTCATCAACCTGTTCCTGATGATGCTGCGCCTGTTCGGCGGCCGTCGCTAACGGGACGGAGCGGAATGAAACGCGAAACGCCCCGGCATCTGCCGGGGCGTTTTCGTTTGTGAGGCTCTCATGACGTCGCATGATCCTGCCAATCCCGCTGCCTTCACCTTTGCCATGTCCGCACCCATCACGATCCGACCCGTTTCTCCGCAAGATATGCCGGACATCACCGCGATCTACGCGCACGCGGTCTTGCACGGCACAGCCTCGTTCGAAATGGAGCCGCCGAGCGAAGCCGAGATGACGGCACGCCGTCAATCACTCGAAAGCGGGGACTTTCCGTATCTCGTCGCTGACATCGGCGGCCGCATTGCGGGATATGCCTATGCGGGCCCGTACCGGCCGCGCATCGCCTATCGTTACACCGAGGACAGCGTCTACATTCATCCGGAGGCGCATCGGCAGGGTATCGGCCGCCGGCTTCTCTCCGAACTCATCGCCCAGGCTGAGGCACGCGGCTTCCGTCAGATGATCGCGGTGATCGGCGACTCAGCGCAGACATCATCAATCGAATTGCACCGGTTGCTC
>CAZBKC010000654.1:0-2073 GCA_964492345.1 uncultured Steroidobacter sp.
ACGACGACGAGATCGCCAACATCCTCACCTACACGCTCAACAACTGGGGCAACAAGGCCCCGGCGATCACGGCCGAGCAGGTCGCGAAGATCCGCGCCACCACCAAGCGTGCGGAGGGAGCCGCCCATTGAGGCGATTGCAGACATGCGCAGAATCCCTCTTCTCGCAACGGTTCTCTGGCTGCTCACGACGGCATCGGCGGCGGCCGATGCCGTCGATGTACCGACGTCGCAGGCCACGATTCCTGCAGGCACATTCGAGTCCGTGCTGCCACCGGCGCCTGGCGTTACGCAGGTGGCCGTAAGCCGCTTCCGCATGGATCGCACGCCCGTCACCAATGAGCAGTTCGCGCGGTTCGTCGCGAGCCATCCCGAATGGCAGCGTGATCGCGTCGCCCGCGTCTTCGCCGATCGCGAGTACCTGAGCCACTGGAAGAACGCTGTCTCGATCGATCCGCAGCAGGCCGGCCGTCCCGTCGTGCGCGTGAGCTGGTTTGCAGCGAGCGCGTACTGCGAAGCACGCGGCGCTCGATTGCCGACCTGGTACGAATGGGAGTACGTCGCTGCGGCCAGTGCGACTGTCCCCGACGCACGCAGCGACGACGCGTGGCGACAGACGATCCTCACCTGGTACTCGAAGTCCGCGCGCGGCGAACTGCCGGTCGTCGGTCGGACACCCGCCAACTACTACGGCGTGCGTGACCTTCACGGGGTCGTGTGGGAATGGGTCGACGACCTGAGTTCGATGCTGGTGGCCGGCGACAATCGCCAGCAGAGCGAACCGGACGCGCTGCGCTACTGCGGCCCCGGCGCACTCACCATGGAACAGAAGGAGAATTACGCGACGCTCATGCGCATCGCGATGCTGTCGAGCATGCAGGCGAGCTATACGAGCGCAACGATGGGCTTCCGCTGCGTCACCGATCCGGGAGATTCACGATGAAATCGTACGGACTGGCCCTTCTTGCCCTGCTGACGATGGTCTGCGCACACGCCAACCCTGTGAACACGCCGGGTTCGATCTACAACCTCGAAGCCAGTCTCACGGATCAGGCTGGCATGGCCCGGGGAATCGACCTGCACCGCGGTCATCCCGTGCTGATCACGATGTTCTACGGCAGCTGTCCTATGGCCTGTCCAATGCTCATCGACACACTGAAGTCGGTCGAGCGCAGCGTCCCGGCGCAACAGCGCCAGAACCTGCGGGTATTGATGATCTCGATCGATCCGCAGCACGACACGCCGGAGGCACTGCACAAGCTGGCGCAGGAGCGGCGCATCGACACGTCGCGCTGGACACTGGCGCGCACGGACGAGAAGACCGTGCGCAGGATCGCCGCCCTGCTCGACATCCAGTACCGGGCGCTGCCGAATGGCGGCTACAACCACTCCAGCATCGTGACGTTGTTGTCGCCGGGTGGAGAAATCCTCGTCCGCAGCAGCGTACTTGGCCAGGCCGACGCGACATTGATCGCGGCGCTGCAATAGGCCTCCACGCTTGACCGATCTTGACGACAAATCGGCAGCCGGACTGATCCAGATCAGGAAGCGCCATCGCTGCCCGATCTACCCTGGCCCCGCACAAAGTGACAAAGGAAAAATCGCCATGAACATCAAGACATCATTTCTGGTTGTGCTGCTTGCAGCTGCACCGCTCGCCAGCAACGCCGACGACCTCACATCGCATGAGGCATTCGATGCGTGCATCAAGGCATTCTCCACAGCACAGATTGCAAATCATCCGGTGCGGGAGACCCGGATGAACCTCTCCTACACATCATCGACCCTCGATTACTGGAAACCGGATCGCTACACGATCGAAGTGCGTGCTCGTGGAGCCCGCAGTGGCGAGGTGCTCGCGGAAGGCCGCTGCGTCGTCAACAGAGACAACGTAGTGCTCATTCAGGACGCCGCGAAGGCCGAAGTCACGACCAAGGAACTCTGAGAGGAATGGATCTCCTTCCACTGTGGGAGCGGGCTTTAGCCTAATGGCATTGCATTAAGAGTTTTCTGCGTGCAATGGGCTTGTCCGCCCCCTCCTCCGCGCAGCGGGGGCCGCTCCTGCGCATCCATG
>CAZBKC010000655.1:0-2070 GCA_964492345.1 uncultured Steroidobacter sp.
AAGGAATGCCGGCCATATTACAGAGGCAGGCACTTGCGTCAATGCGGTGCAGGAGGCGCCGCCGTTGCGGGGGGCCGACCGCCGTCGAGTTACCCGCTACCTGGCCGGCTTCTGCCATCTGGCATGGATCACCTGCCAGTCGTCGCCGTGCTTTCGCATCGTCACATCGAAGTCGTATGCATCGGCGGCGAGATCCCACGCGTTTGCCGCATCGGCTTCGCGGCCGACCATGCCGACCGTCATCCTCAGGCGCGCCTCATCGGAATGGGGAAATTCGATCTGGTCGATGCGCGTCAGCAAGTGGATCGATTGATTGGCGATGAAGTAGCCCTGCACGTAGCGGCGCAGTTCCTGCGGACCCCGACCGTGGTCGTCGCGAAAGTCGTCGGCGACGAAGGCCATCAGGTCGCTGACGTCGCGCGCTTCGGCGGCAGTTTCCATAGCGCCGATCGTGCGGCGTACCTGGGCCTCGGGAGAATCGGTATCGGAACAGCCGGCAGCGCAGGCCACGATGAGGAAGAATGCGAGCAGGCGTGACATTAAGAACCCTCGAACGACAGACCTGGACTATTGCGTGCCGGTGTCTTCGAGGCAATCGGCTGGTGACCTTTGGTCCAATGGCAGCTGTACCATCGATGACCAAGCATCGCGCGGCTTGACCTCAGCCGTGCATGCTCAGATCCTGCACCCGATTCAAGGACTGCTGAATAAATCCTGTACCGCCTAGTTCGGGGAGAACAAACACATGAAGTCTTTTGTCGCACTGCCCGCGAGTGTTCCTGCCGCCGTGCTCACGGCGTTGTCGATGATGGCGTACCCGGCAGTGCACGCCGCAGACGGTCCGCTGTCGACGAAGAAAGGCGCGGGCGGTTCGGAAGTGCAGGGTTCGGCGGGTCCCGGCGGTTCTCAGGGCGATAACGGCAACGAGAAGTGCGACCGGCCCATGGGTGCCATGGCCGTCGTCGAACCCCAGGACTATGTGTCGCAGTCGCTGTCGCGTTACGGCCTGCAATCACCCACCGGCATCATCCGCATGATGATCCAGCAGTCGAACTGCTTCATCGTCGTCGAACGCGGCATCGGCATGCAGAACATGATGCAGGAGCGCGCGCTGGCCGACTCCGGCGAACTTCGCCAGGGCTCGAACATGGGCGGCGGCCAGATGGTCAGCGCCGATTTCGTACTCACGCCGGCGGTGGTCTTCCAGGAGAACAATGCCGGCGGCGTCGGCGGCGCACTCGGCGGATTGATCGGCGGATCCGGCGGACGCGCGCTCGGCGCGGTCGCCGGCGGAGTCAAGTTCAAGGAAGCGCAGACCAGCATGCTGGTCGCGGATGCCCGCAGCGGTGTCCAGGTCGCGGCGGCCGAAGGCAGTGCGAAGAAGGCAGATCTGCGCCTCGGTGGATTCCTCTGGGGCGGTAGTGCGGCCGGCGCTGCCGGCGGTTATGCCAACACCAACGAAGGCAAGATCCTCGCGGCGAGCCTCGTCGACAACTACAACAACATCGTGCGCTCGGTGCGCGGCCAGCCCAGCCTGCATCGCGACGTCGGCACACTCGCTGAGGAAGCCGGCAAGAAGACCAAGGGTGGTGCCGTCTACAACGAAGGCGATACCGTGGTGCCGAAGCTCGGCAACCTCAAGGTCTATTCGACACCGTCGGAATCCGGCAAGGCCATCACGACGCTCAGCAAGGGCGAAGAAATGATCGTGATGGGCGAAGAGCAGGACGGCTTCATCAAGGTCGAGACGGCGAACGGTGGTGGGTGGGTGAAGAAGGTGTTGATCTCGAGGTAATCCTGCTGGCGCAGGATTACGGCCGACTGGTCCACTGGTCGGCTGGCCGACTGGCAAGAAGAAGAGCGCGGTAGTTGCCTTCCTCTGGCCAGTCGGCCAGCCGACCAGCGACCAGTCGGCCCAGATGACTCTTATTCCCCCATCCCTCTAAATCCCGCGCCCTTCCGCCCCTATCCTCCTTCCCCAACAAAGGAGGTTTTCCATGCTCATCGTACGCAAGGCGGAAGATCGGGGCGCGAGCCGCATCGGCTGGCTCGACAGCCATCACACGTTCA
>CAZBKC010000656.1:0-2070 GCA_964492345.1 uncultured Steroidobacter sp.
GACCGACGTGCCCTCCACGGCAATGCCCAGGCGCAGGTCGAACCAGCGATCGTCATCCGGTACGCCGAGGTCGGCATACCACTGGTCGGCCTGCACGATGCGATAGGGAAACGACTCGTCGCAGCGAACGTCCCAGCCATCGGTTTCGAGCGCGGGCACGGCGTCGAGCATGAAGCCGAGCCACTCGCGCGCGCCCTGCAGTGCGTTGGGCAGCACGCGGTCGAGGCGCGAGCGCAGCTCGCGTTCGCGACGGCGGTCGCGCTCGAACTCGCGCACGATGCTGTCATCGGCCGGGTCGAGCAGCCGGGCAGGACCGCCCTCGTCATCGGTCGCGTGTTCGGCAATGGCGGCTGTGTCGTAGAGAAAGTGCAGGGCAACGTCGGGTCCGGCAGTCAGGGTCAATCGCGGCTGCAGATGGGAGAACGCGTGTTGTCGAACCTGCAGTCGGCGCAGCGCAGGAAACGTGTGTCCTGCGATCTCCTGTTCGACGCGCACGACCTGCTCCGGTGTCACCGGTGCCCGATTCCAGTAGCGACGCAACAGCGACGGATCGCAATCGGGATCGAGCACGCCCCACTCGCCGGTTGCGCCATCGACATAGAGCGGCGGATCGAACCGTGCAAAGACGCTTACCGTGGTGTCGACGTCGCATGCGAGGCGCTGATCGCCGCGTGCGGTCGTCCGCCACATGAAGCGGCCGGGACGCGGGCTGCCTTCGCGCAGCGGCTGGTGCTGGAACGTTCGCCACCAGGCCCGTCCGGTCGCGACGAGCTGTCGCAACAGCATGGCTGCGGTCGTGTCATCGAGTGTCCACGGACCCGTCGCGGACTGATCGGCAAGGCAGCGCAGGATGCTCACATCGTCGGCAGTCACATAGCGGGGCAGGTCGCCGCTGCCGGCACCGACACGCTGCGCGAAAGCGCAGAGATGTTCCGGCTGCCGTTGTGAACCGGTGGCAAGCTGGCCAACCCATGCGCAAACACGCAGCGTGCCCGCAGCCTCGTCGCACAGATAGAAGAGCTGCTGAACGGTGGCTCCCGTGCTCGACAGGGATCGCTGCGCTGCAGGTGACGGTGCAAGCGTCCGCTGGGCAGTGGACTGGGCTGCCGCGAGCGAGACGGCCGCCGCATGCACGCAAGGCGAGGGCGCGCCGCAACTGCATTCGGCCTGCAGGTGCGGCGCCTCCGCGCTGTACTGCACGTACACGCGCGCATTGCCTTCGGCGATGCCGGTCACGACTGCGCCGTCCCGAAGCACGCGAAGTCTGCTGATGTCGCCGGCGTCGACGAGCTGCTGAGCTGCGCCGGCCAGTCGATCGCCGAGGATCGTCCGCAATCGGTCGGCGGTCAGCGGCAGGAAGTGGGTCAATGCATCGTCGCCCGGAAAAAGGGCGCGCATTGTCGCCGGAATGATGGTGAGGTCTCCACCCGGCCCATGCGACGGCGTGTCATTCCGCCCGTCGATTCGCGCGCTACGACTAATGAAATACCGCGAATCGACACACGTCTCAGTAAACCCCTGAATCCGGGATGCACAGCACATTCGCGGAGAAAGGGGATAGCCCGTGGGCACGGGCCGCAGCATAATGAGGAACCTAAGTAATTTGCGGTCGCGCCAGTCCGGCGTGCCTTATAGATAAGCAGCAGGTGCGGGTATGGGCTTGAGGGATTTCATCGTTCAGCACAGTCCTCTCTCTTACTGGCTGGTCGCCTTCATCGTGACCGGCTTTGCCGCGGCCATCTACCGGGGCTGGTTCAAGGCCCGCAAGATCCAGCCGAAGGGCTTCAAGTGGGACATCTTCCGCTACGAAGCCATCCACGGAATCATCAACGTCGCGGTGTCCTCGACGTTTCTGGTGTGGATCACCAAGGTCGGCACGGAATCGGGCGTCATAGCGTTCAACTCCTCCGGGCCTGCTGCCTGGTGGGTGATCGCGCTCGAATACGCGCTGTACTTTTTCCTGTTCGACACCTGGTTCTACTGGCTGCATCGCTGGATGCACAACGAGCCCTTCTATTCGTTGGTCCACAAGATCCATCACAAGTCGACGTCGCCCAACCTGCTGACGAC